>JAUTCQ010000006.1 GCA_030673845.1 Verrucomicrobiota bacterium JB022 | reverse complement strand
GCCATTCTCGTGGCGGCGAGGTCAGCGCCTCGCCAAAGAACAAGCTTACTCCGCCGCCGGAGCCTCAAACGCATTCAGCGCGCTCAGCTTCATCCACTGGTCATACTTCGTGACGTAGGCCCAACGAGCATTCGGGCTAGTGGCAGCGGTATCCAGGGCGATCCAGTCAAAGCCCTCCGTATACAGCCACGGGTAGGTGCTCTCGTCGGTAAAGAACCAGCGGTTCGCGCTCTGGTCGTACCACCAGAATCCACCATTGGCGAACTCAGCAATATAGACCCAGCCATTGCCTTCCCACTTATACCACGGGGCCTGGTTCACCCGGAACTTGCCGAAGGGCGGGGCCATATATTCGCTGCCCTCACGATAAAGCGGAAAGGCATGCAAGCCCGCCATGGCGAGGTCGTCACCATAGATCGAATCCGGAGCACCCAACGACTCGATCCACTGCAGGCCTTTGGACTCGAGAGTCATGGCAGAGGCAACCCTCACGGTGCCATCGATCTGGCTGTTGGAATAAGGGGCGCAAGGCTCGCCCGTGTCGTCAACACCATCACAATGAGAGGAATAACCGAACACCAGCCAAGTGTCGTGGAGCCCATAATAAGGCTGGCAGTAGTCATACCCGTCGGTGCGGACGACGACGCGATTGTTTTCAAACGCCTGATCTTCCGCTTTCCACGAAGCCTGCAACTCGAGAGTCACATACTGGACGGTATGCTCCCAATCGCCCGGCCTCGACTCGACCGAGACGGTTTTGACCACACGACCGAAGAACACTGCGTCAGCAGCCTCATACGCTTCGGCGGGCGTTTTCGGGTCGCAGATAAATGAAAGAGCCTGTACCGGCACCGCAAACGCTGCCACCAAAGGCAACAGTGCAGAAGAAGGAATATGCGAAAGCAGCTTCATAATTAAGTCCAAGACGTTTCCAAAAACTGAGGGCGATGTAGCAAACCCGGCTAGACATAGCGAGGCAGACCTACCCACGCATCGCATCTATTTTACGTGATGATACAGCCAGAGACATCCGCTGATCTCACAACCCCGCGCTCAAATCAGCTACTCCCGGCCCGTCATGAGCTGCGAGGGGCAAAAGGGCGGGGCCTGATCAAACCGCAACCTGCGCACCCCCACCGTCGTTGGCCGATGGTCATCTTCCCACCGCACACGACTCGGCCGCAAGTGCATTCAATAAGACAAACGAACGCATTCATGTTAACCAAAGTGTCGCCCGGCGATGATCCAGACTTGCCAACGCGGCGTGAGCTTGGGTAGGTATACAGTAGAGCCCGGTGGGTTGACGACAGATGCCGAAAAGAACGACGATTCGCGATATAGCTGGCAAGACCGGCTACCATTACACCACCGTTTCGCTGGCGTTGCGAGACCACCCGTCGATTCCCGAAGCGACGCGGGAGAAAATCAAGGAAGCGGCGGAAGAGCTGAACTACCGGCGCGACCCTGTCCTCTCGGCCCTCATGGCCCACCGTCAGCAGAGCGCCCGCCAGGGCATGCCCCGCTCGTCCCTCGGCTGGGTGCAAGACCCACAGGCGCAGACCCCGTGGGACCTCGCCGTGCTGCAAGGCCTGCTCCAGCGCTCCGAAGCCCTTGGCTACCGCGTCGTGATGCTCTCGCTGGAGGGCGACTCGCCCATGCGCCGCGCGGCCGACCTAGAGGCCAAGGCCGTCGAAGAAGGCCTCAAAGGGCTGATGATTTCCGAAGAGCACTACCGCGAACTGAAGCCCCTGCAGCCGCCGGTGCTCGACCGCCCGCTCGCCACCTGGGGCTGGAACGCCGACTCGACCGACGCCCTGGTCGGCTGGAGCGGCCGCCTCGACCTGCAGGCCCTCGTGCGCCAACTCCGCCGCCAGGCCTACCACCGTATCGGCTGGGTCGTGCCCGCCGCCGTGCGCCCCATGCTGCCCGAGAGCGCCTTCGAGCTCAACCCCCTGCTGCTGGAGACCTGGCAGCCCGGTGCGTTCCGCCACTGGGCCCAGCGCACCCTCCCCTGCGCCATCGTCAGCGCCTACCCGGAAGCCGCAGCCGAGGCCGAAAAGCTCAACCTGCGCCCCGGCAAAGAACTCGGTTTCATCACCCTCGAAGCTCGACGCAAAAGCGACACCCACGCCAGCTGGCAGATCCCGGCCGACGAGATCGGCCGCGCCGGAGCCGACTGGCTCGACGCCCAGATCGTGCGCCTTGGCTTTTCCAGCCTGCGCGGCATGGCCTGCCTCGGCCTGCGCGGCCACTTCCTCCCCTCCACCAGCCTGCCCGAGATGAACGGCCTCCACATGTGGAAACGCTGGCAAACCGCCCTCGAGCACGGAGAGGCCGCCGGTAACAGTGTTTTAACAAATCGCTAACCGACCTCATCCTTTACTCTTTAGGGGAATCAGCCGATGATGTATCCCTGTGAGCTCCGGTGATGCAAACCCGCCCGCAGAGGCCCCGCTGATTCTGGTCGTCGACGACAATGCTCCCACCCGGGAGTTTTTGACCGACCTCCTGGAATTCAACGACTTTCGCGTCATCGATGCACCGGACGGCGCCGCCGCACTCCACCGCGCCGCCCACGAGCAGCCCGACCTTATCCTGCTCGACATCCTCATGCCGGGCGACGACGGCTTTGCCGTCTGCGAAAAACTCAAGGCACTGCCCGCCACCCAGTCCATCCCCGTCGTCTTCATGACGGCCCTGCGCAAGACCGACAACAAGGTGCGCGGCCTCTCCGCCGGCGCGGTCGACTACCTCATCAAGCCGCTTGAGCCCGCCGAAGTGCTCGCCCGCATCCGCACGCACCTCAAGGTCCGCCAGCTCCAGCAAGTCCTCCAGCGCCAGAACCAGTGGCTGGAGCAGCGCGTGGCCGAGCGCACCGCCGAGCTGGCCGAACTCAACCGCGCGCTCCGCCGCTTCGTGCCCCACGAATTCCTCGCCTACCTGCAGAAAGACTCGATCACCAAGGTCAAGCTGGGCGACCACGTACGCCGCGAGATGACCGTCATGTTCTCCGACGTGCACGGGTGGACGCAGCGCTCCGAACGCCTGACCCCCGAGCAGAATTTCCAGTTCATCAACGGCTACTTCAAGCAAGTCAGCCCCGTTGTGCGCAGCCACCGCGGGTTTATCGACCAGTATTACGGCGACGGCATCATGGCGCTCTTCGACCACGCGCCCGACGACGCCGTGGCCGCCTCGGTCGAGATCTTCCAACGCCTGGAACGCCCCGAAGCCCTCGACGCCTTGGGCGAACCCATCGAGATCGGCATCGGCCTGCACACCGGGCTGCTCGCCCTCGGCATCCTGGGGGAAGACGAACGCATGCAAGGCGCCGTCGCCAGCGACAACGTCAACCTCGCCTCGCGCCTCGAAGGCCTTACCCGCCTCTACAACGCTCGCATTATCGTTAGCGAAGAGACCTTCCTTGGCCTCCAGCACCCCGAACGCTGGCAGACCCGCTTCCTCGGGCAGATCCAGGTCAAAGGCCGCAGCCAGCCCGTCGGAGCCTACGAGATCCTCGACGCCGACCCGGAGCCCGTGCGCCTGCTCAAGCTCGAAACCCTGCGCGAATACCAGACGGCCCTCCGTGCGTTCCGCCTCGGCCACTGGGACGACGCCATCGCCCGCTTCGAAGACATCCGGAACTACAACCCCGGCGACGCCACCATCCAGCGCCACCTGGAGCAGCTTTACGAGCTGCGCTCCACCCCGATGGATGACTGGGCCGGCGTCATCCGCCTTCAGGTAAAAGGCTAAATAGGAGGGCGTTTTCCCTTAATCCTGAAGCTACCCTTCCGTTTCAAGAGGAAACCATTCTTTTGCCCCATGTATCCTGCTATCTCCGCTATCCTCCTCGGCTTCATTTTCATCTGTTTCCGTCGTTCCGTCGGTGAGTTCAAGCACACCCTCGACGAAAAGTGGGGCGTCAGCAAATGGATCGGCGGCAAACAGCACTACGTCTGCGCCACAACCTGCCTCGGCGGTGCCTTCGTGAGCTACGGCCTCGCGACGATGGTCGGGCTGGTGATGGGGTGAGGATTCTCGAGCTATCGAGAGGAGAAGGCTCTGGCCTGCTAGATCAGGCTGCATCCTGAAGGATGCCATCGCGTAGGAGCTGGTTGAGAATGCCTTTGCGTCCGACGCCGCGGATGGACCGAGCTACAATTACAACCGGGAAGGTTGTAACCAATGGGGCCAAGAGCGCCTCCAATGCAGGAAAGCATCAATGCTCTCCGAAATCATTTAAACATCTCCCCGATATGTTTCTCAAAATCCGTTCCACAGAAGCGGCATTTAACGGCTGCTGGAAGGATCAACTCCGCACATTTCGGACAAGGGACACGCTCGCCATTGCCCGGAGGCGTTGCAATCATAGACTCAGCGCTCTCCTGCGTGACCACCTTGAGTCTGGAGGGATCAAAAGTCTCGGGGCTATCCGGTATGTTTTTATCATTAGCTTGGCCTGAAACCGCCTTCGGCGTCTCCCTCGGGGTAATAGCAGCAAAGAGAATCGCTATCGGTCCGAACAAGGCTGCGATAAAGAACCACAAGCATCCATTTTGCCCCCTGCTCGTTGCAATCGGGATGGCAATAAATCCAAGCATTGCCCAAAAAAATAGCAGAACTTCCATAGCTGAACGTGTATACGAATTCTGGGTCTATCGTCCTTAAGAAGATGAATCAAGGTGAAACTCCCCAGAAGGCCCCATTCTGACCGTCACCCCTTCGCCGCGCTTGTAATCTGCGATTCAGCGGCTTAACGGTGCCGACGTGTTACCGAAAACTACCCTGAACCTCCTGAAGACCTGGGGCTGGGCGCTCCTGGGTGCCTTCGGCTTACCCTTCGCCTCTGCCGCCATGATCCTGAATAGCCCCGACGGCAACCTGGCTCTGGACTTCTACCTCGACGATGCCGGCCAGCCGCACTACTCGCTCGAACGCAACGGCCGGACGATTCTTGAAGACTCTCCCCTCGGTCTCGCCTCCGCACAGGCCGACTTGACGCACGGTTTCCTGCTCATGAGCCTGCCGGAGCCGCGCCACGTGACGGACGAATACACGCTCAACCACGGCAAACAGCGCGAGATCCGCTACGAAGCGGAGGAACAGATCGTGCGCCTGGAGCACGAAAATGGCATGCGCCTGGAGGTGATCTTCCGCCTCTCCAACGACGGCCTCGCCTTCCGCTACCGCCTGCACGGCGAGAGCGAAGAGCGCTGGCGGATCGAGCAGGAGCACACCGGCTTTGTCTTCCCCGAAGACACCCAAGCGTGGATCCAGCCGATGGCCAAGGCACAGACCGGCTGGTCGAACACGCAGCCCTCCTACGAAGAGAATTACCAGATCGGCGTGGCGCTGGACACCTTGCAGCCCTTCCAGGAGCAGCAGGCCGAGCGTGCCAAGGAGCACGGCAACCTCGTCGAATCCTACCCCTACCAAGGCTGGGTCTTCCCCGCCCTGTTCCTCGCCAACGGCCACTGGGTGCTGCTCTCGGAGGCTGCGGTCGACGGCCACTACTGCGCCAGCCACCTCGCGCAAGACGAGGCGGGCCGGGAATTCCGGATCGGCTTCCCCGACGCGGCGGAAGCCGTCAAGGGCGGCCCGGTAAAGCCCACCGCCAAGCTGCCCTGGCTCACCCCGTGGCGCCTCGTGGTGGTCGCCAACGACCTCAGCGGCATCGTCGAGAGCAACCTCGGCACCGACTTGGCGGAGCCAGCACGCTTCCCCACCCGCAACTGGATGCGCCCCGGCCACGCCAGTTGGAGCTGGGTAATGCTGAAAGACGACGCGACGGTCTACGACGTGCAACGCCGCTTCATCGACTACGCAGCCGAGATGCACTGGGACTACTGCCTCGTCGACGCGAGCTGGGACGAAAAGATCGGCTATGAAAAATTGGAAGAGCTGGCCCGATATGCTACCAGCAAAGGCGTTGGCGTGTTGGCCTGGTACAACTCCGCCGGCGACTGGAACACGACGCCCTACACCCCCAAAAGCCGCCTGTTGACCCACGAGAAGCGCCGTGAGGAGTTTGCGCGCCTGCAGGAGATGGGCATCAAGGGCGTCAAGATCGACTTCTTCCCCGGCGACGGCCAATCCGTAATGCAATACTACCGCGACATCCTGCAGGACGCGGCCGAATACGAGCTACTGGTCAATTTCCATGGCTGCACCCTCCCCCGCGGCTGGCACCGCACCTTCCCCAACCTCATGACGATGGAGTCGGTCAAGGGCATGGAATTCATCACCTTTGTACAGAGCAACGCCGATGCCGCGCCCGCGCACATGGCCATGCTGCCGTTTACGCGCAACGTATTCGACCCGATGGACTTCACGCCCATGGCCTTCTCGAAGATCCCGAATATCGAGCGGCGAACGCGCAAAGACTTCGAGCTCGCAACCGCTGTCCTCTATTATTCCGGCATTCAGCACTTTGCCGAGACCGATGTAGATATGGCGAAGCAGCCGGAATACATCCGCAATCTGTTGCGCGAGCTGCCTCGCCGGTGGGACGAAACGCGCTTTGTCGACGGCCAGCCGGGCGAATACGCCGTGCTTGCGCGCCGCGCCGGTAACAAGTGGTACCTCGCCGGGGTCAATGCCCGCGAAGAGGCCACCCCGCTCGATTACTCACGCCTGCCCTGGCTGCGCAACCTCAAGACCGCCGAAGTCTACACCGCCGATGAAGACGGCAACTTTGTCGAACCGATGGACGCGTTGCCCAAGTCGATCCCGGCGCGCGGCGGCGTCATCGCCATCGTGAAGGCGCCGAAGGAATAAACGGAAGAAAGGCAGGATCTCTCACGGAGAACACGAAGACACAGAGGTTGGTTGTCGATACGTGGCAGCACTATTTGAACCTCTCCTTTAGGGGCGTATAGTCCAAATATTTAAACTTGGTGTCTTGGTGACCTTGGTGAGAGACCTCTTTTCTCCCCTACCGCTGCTTCGGTTCTTCGATGAGTTGCTCAAGGCGGATGATGCGGAGGTCCAGGCGGGCCAGCAACTCGCTGTTGGTGCGGGCAATTTGTTTCAGCTCCAGCAACGCCGCGCCGTGTTCCTGATGTGATTGATAAAAGATACCGGCACTGAAACACGCCCCACAGAGCGCCACCGCCAGCGCGAGGGTGATGCCGGTATCCTTGTTGAGAAGCGGGGGCGGGCTCATGGCTTTTTGACGATCCCGGCGCCGAAGTAGTAGCACATGATCATGCTGGCCAGGTGCGTGTGCAGCGGCGTGATCACATAGCCGGTGACGACGGCCGAATACAGGTCGTCGCTCGGCCCCCGGAAAAACCAGAAGCCGCCGCTGCTCTTGTTGTACAGGTAGGTGGTCAGGGGCGTATGGCCGGCCAGCTGGGCCAGCGCCACAATACTGGGCACGCCGAAGACGAAAAACCCGGCGAGCAGCGCGACGCCCCGGCGCACCCATTCGCCCCCACGCGCCTGCGCGGCGTTGGCGGAGGCATCGGCGAGACCCGTCTGGCGGGCCAGCAGCTCCAGCGTAAACTGTTGCTGCGCATGTTTCTGGGCCTGGAGCTTGGTCCAGGCACCGACGATGGCACTCCCGAGCCCGGTAAGGACTTCGGAGGGGATGCCGGAGATGAGGTCGATCATGGTGGTTGAAGCAAAGTGATCAGGCAGTACGCGCAAAACGGGCGGCATAGGCATCGCGCTGCGCACCCGCCGGCAGCTCTGCCCAGGCGAGCAGCGCGGAAAGGTGGGAGAAGACGGGCAGGCCGAGGTTGCGCGCCCGGGCACAGGCCAAGGCCGCCTCTTCGCCCGCCGGCTGGAAATACGGCAAGCCCGGCAGCCGACAGTCGACATCGTGCCGGAGCACCGCCGCACACTGCCCGAGCATCGCCTCATGCCAGGCCGCCCAATAACCCGGCGCACGCGGTTGCGCAGCCTGCAGCCAATAGGCGTGGGTGGGCGCGTAGCCCTGCGCCAGCCCCGTCTCGAACAACTCGTGCGCGAGACGGAGCTGGCCGTGTGCATTGAGCGCCGGATCGCCCTCGGCTTCCGGACCGGCGAGGTAGACGAGCGGCGTCATCGCTGCTCCTCCTTTTCGCGCAGCTCGATCCAGTCGGTGATCGGGGCGTAATGGCGCGGAGCCGGCCGGGCGCGCTCACGCGGCAGGCGTTGGCGGTGCTGCCGGGCCCGCCAGTCACGCGCCGAGATGCCTTCGGAGACCCAAGGGGCCTCGGGGTTACGGAAACGGTAGAGCATGGCGGCCTAGCGTTCGGCGTTCTGCAGGCGGTTGCGCATGCGTATCATCGCGAGGCGCACCTCGTCCGCGTCGCGAAACCCCGCCTGGGTCAGGGGACGCGGCGTGTCGGGTTCGGGCTCAAGCACGGGCACCGTCGGCTCCGGCAAGGGTAGCAGGTGCAAGCGGTGGAGGTTGCGGCGCAGGATCGCCTCGATCGCGGTCAAGGTTTCGCCTACGCTGCGGTCGCCGCACTGGCTGGTATCGGGCTTGCGGGCCTGCTCGGCCAGCCCGCGGAGAAAGTGATTACGGTTCATCGTTGGAATCAGTAGAAGGTGGAAAAGAAGCGGGGGCGGGCATCAGGCCCGTATTTATTTGGTTTTTTTGTAACACAGAAGAAATGAAGGCCGCCACGTCTTGATCGCGCAGGTGCGCCAGCACCGCGAGTTGGGCGTAGAGCTTCGTCGGCAAGTGAACGGTCAGTACCACTTCGGGCCGTCCGGAATCATCAGCAACATCTTTTAGCGTTATTTTGTATGACAAATAAACCATATCCAAAGCTGTCGGAGGGATTCAAGTAATTTGTCGCATTTTAAATTTACTGTATTACACTGCCCTACATGCCGAAGAAAGACGCGGAACCGACGACGCAGCTCTCCGTGCGCATCCCGACCGCAGTGGCGGAGCGCCTGGACGAGATCTGCACCCGCACCCGGCGCACCCGCTCCAACGTGGTCAACGCCCTGCTAGAGCAATATGTGGAGGCGTATACCTCGGGGCGCGGCAGCGATATTTACCCGGACTACGCAGCGGGCCTGCCGAGCGTCACCCTGCCCCCCTTGAAGAAGAGCGGCAAGAAACCCGGCACGGGAGCCCCCCTGCCCGAAGGCACCCCTGCCGTGCACGAGCGGCGCAAGCGCTTAGGCTAAGGCGCAGGAGGCAGCACCCGAAAGACCGGCGGTCGCGAAGGGCTGGGCGGCGTCACCTCCTCTGGCGGACGGAAGAAGCCCTCCAGCTCGTCTTTGGTATAAAAATTCTGCGGCACAAAGCCCTGGATACGGCGCTCCTGCTTGAGGCTCTCGATCACGTCCGCCAGCCGCAGGATCAACCGCTCGAGGGTGATCGGCGTCAATTCCCCCCGCGCCAGTGCGCTGCAGGCCAGCGTGGCAGCCTCCACCGCCGGGTCGTGCCGCCCCGTCTCCTCCAACGCAAATGCCGCCTCCTCGGCCGCAATCCCCAACATCGCCCCCGCCCGCTCATGGCTCAACGGCTCCCGCGCCGCCCGACGCAGCAAGCCAGCCGTGGAACGATAGGAAAGGACGGAAGGATTCATGGCTGCTTCACTCATAGTGAACACGTGTATACGTATTCATGTCCGCAAAGGCAAGCCCTCCCGTGGAGAATCTTTCCGGCGTGCGGGCTGCATGCGCCTAACCCGCGTGTGAGCAACGAAAAACAATTCACCCACCACCTTTCGGACTGTCTGAAGACTTGCGGACTATGCAGTAAAGCAGGAGCGTGCGAGCTTCACCGCCGCACTTCCCATGCTTGGCCGCCTCGTCCCCGTCACCCGTAATCTCCTGCGCCAGCCCTACCTGCCCGGGCTCTTGGCGTCTACCTTTGCGCTGGGCACCGCGTTTTCGTTCGCCGCGCCCTTCATGTCGAAGTGGGGGCTGGAGGAGGTGGGGATGTCGCCCACCGGGTTCAGTCTCTTCATGACGCTCACCTCGGTCAGCGCGATGCTCACCAGTGTGATCCTCGGCGGCCTGTCCGACACGGCTTTTTCGCGGCGACAAATGCTGATCGTGGGCAGCCTGGGCGGGTGTCTCGGCTTCCTCGGCTACGCGCTGATCCGGGAACCGATTGCGCTGGCGGTCGTCGGCTGCAGCCTGCACGCGCTGGCGTCGATCTGCTTCGCGCAGCTCTTCTCCCACGTGCGCGAGATCTACCAGGGCGGCGGCAAGCCCAACGAAAGCTCCACCTTTACCATGAGCGTGGTGCGCGTCTGCTTCTCGTTTTCGTGGACCGTGGGGCCGGCGGTGGGCGCGCTGATGCTGGTCAATTTCGGGTTCGAGGGGCTGTTTATCGCCGCCTCGTGCCTCTACGGTTTTTTCCTGCTGGGCGTGTTGCGCTACGTGCCTCACCGGGAGCGGATCAAGCCCACCCAGAAGCCGCCGCCCGGTGCAGTATGGCGTAACTTGAAGCACCCGAGCCTGTTGCGGTGCTTTGTGGTGTTTGCGGTCGTCTTTGCCGCCAACGCGATCAACATGATGAACCTCCCGCTCGCCCTGACCCGCAGCCTGGGCGGCAGCGAGCGTGACTTCGGGATCGTCTTCGGCATCGGCCCGGTGGTGGAAATCCCGCTTATGCTGTGGTTTGGCCACTTGGCAGGCAAAGGCTACCAACTACCGCTGATCAAGCTGGGCGTCGGCATCACGCTGGCGTATTTCGTGGGCCTCAGCTTCGCCTCCGCGCCCTGGCACGTCTACCTGCTGCAAGTGCTCAGCGGTGCCGCATTCGCCATCCTGACCAACGTCGCGATCCTCTTTTTCCAGGACCTGATGCCCCGGCAGGTCGGCCTCGCCACCTCCGTCTTTTCCAACGCACAAGCGCTCGGCAGCCTCATCGGCATGTTCACCTTCGGGTTTATCGTGGAAGCCGTCGGCCACCAAGGCGCGTTTGTCGTCTGCGCCGGCATCACCCTCGCCGCCCTCGCCCTTATCGTTCCCTTCCGCCCAAAGCCGGTAGTGGATGTCGTGCGATAGGGGGGAGACAATGGAGTCTCTCACCAAGAACACAAAGGCACAAAGAAATGATAAAAATGACGTTTCTTTGTATCAGCTAAAGAACACTTTTCTCGGCTTTATCCCTTGGTGTCTTGGTGTCCTTGGTGAGAGCCCCCTTCTTAGTCTCCTCCAAACGGTTCTCCAACCGTAAGAATCCGCCCTTGCTCGACTTTACCGGCGGGCGGGATTTGGATACTAGGAGTGCGATTATCGCCCCCCGTTTCCCCGGAAACCTGCCCCCCTGCCCTTATGAAACTCCTTCTTGCGGCCACGTTGGCCAGCCTACCCCTCATGCTCCACGCCCAAGCCGCCACCGATGCCCCCCGCCCGGAGTGGGACGACGTGAGCGTCATCCAGGTCGGCACCGAAAAGCCGCGCGCCACCTTCATGCCGTTCCCCGACCGCGCGAGCGCGCTTGCCAACCTCAGCACGCCCAAGCGCTCCCTGCGCTACCATACGCTTTCGGGCGACTGGGCTTTCCAGTGGTCGCCCTCCCCCGCCGACCGTCCGAAAGACTTTTACCGCGCCGATTTCAACGACCGGGGCTGGGACCGCATTCCAGTGCCGAGCAACTGGCAGATGGAAGGCCACGGCATCCCCATCTACGCCAACGCCACCTACCCTTTCCCCACCGACGAGATGCGCCCGCCGCTGGACTGGAACCCGGTGGGCTCCTACCGCCGCACGTTTGAGGTGCCCGCGTCGTGGAATTGGCAACCCGGATCCGACGCGCCCGTTTACCTCCACTTCGAGGGCGTCGACTCCGCCTTTTACCTCTGGATCAACGGCGAAAAGGTCGGCTACAGCGAAGACAGCCGCACGCCCGCCGAATTTGACGTGTCCCGCTACCTCAAGCCCGGGCAAAACGTGATCGCGGTGGAGGTCTATCGATGGTCCGACGGCTCCTATCTGGAGGATCAGGACTTCTGGCGCCTGTCCGGCATTTTCCGCGACGTCTACCTCTGGAAGGCCGCGCCCACTCACTTGCGCGACTTCGAAGTGCTGGCCGATTTCGATCCCGCCACCGGCAACGGCAGCCTCGATTTGATGGTCGACCTCGCGTCGGTCAAGAAGCAGCCCAACGCGCAGGTAAAGGTTGAGTTGCTCGACCCGAACACCCGCCAGCCGCTGGCCGAGATGCAGCTCAAAGCCGCCCAGACCGGGCAGGCGCGCCAAAAGTTGGTCGTAGGCAAAGTCGACGCCTGGAACGCCGAGCACCCGCACCTTTACCCGCTCGTGATCACCGTGCTCGATGCCGACGGCACGGTGCAGGAGGTGGTCGCGCAAAACATTGGCTTCCGTCGCGTGGAGATCCGCGACGCCGTCTTTTACGTCAACGGCCAGCCGATCAAGCTCAAGGGGGCTAACCGCCACGAGCACCACCCCGACACCGGCCACGTCGTCACGACCGAGAGCATGCTGCGCGACATCCGCGAGCTGAAGCGCAACAACTTCAACGCCGTCCGCACCTCGCACTACCCCAATGTGCCCGAGTGGTACCGCCTCTGCGACGAATACGGCATCTACGTGCTCAACGAGGCCAACCTGGAGACCCACGGCTTTGGGCGCGGCCCCACCAACGCGATGAACCACGCCCCGCAGTGGCGCGAAGCCCACATCGACCGCATGGAGCGCATGATCGAGCGGGACTTCAACCACCCATCCGTCATCATCTGGTCGGTCGGCAACGAGTGCGGCGACGGCCCCAATACCAATGCCGTCTACGAATGGGCCAAAGAGCGCGACCCGTCGCGACCGATCCACTACGAAAACGCCTTTTACCGCGGCTGCTCCGGCTACGCTTCCGACTTCATCTCGCACATGTATCTGCCCGCCGCGCAGATCGACGACGAGCTGGAGCGCTGGCCCAACCGCCCGTTCCTGCTCTGCGAATACACCCACGCGATGGGCAACAGCAACGGCGGCCTCGACGCCTATTGGGACATCCTTTGGAGCGAACCGCGCGTCAGTGGCTACTTCGTTTGGGACTGGATGGACCAGGGCCTGCGCGTCGACATCCCGCACGGGCTCAACGACCCCTGGGGCCGCACCGATTTCATGGCCTATGGCGGTTGGTGGGAAAATCCCCTCGGCATCCGCAACGACGACAACTTCTGCATGAACGGCGTGCTCCGTGCCGACTGGACCGGCCACCCCGGCCTGAAGGTGCTCAAGCACATGCAGCAGCCCGTGGGGATCGAGCTGCAGCAGGGCACCCAGGGCGCACGCCTGACGTTGCAGAACCGCTACGACTTTACCGACCTCGCCGAGGTGGCAGAGCTGCACTGGCAAGTGCAGGAAGAAGGCAAGGTAGTGCGCGAAGGCACCGTCTCGCTGCCCAACATCGCGGCCCGCCAGACCGCCACCCTGCGCCTGCCCTCCGAGGCATGGGTCTCCGAGCCGCAACGCGAAACGTGGCTCAACCTTTCCTTCCGCGCCAAGCAGTCGACCTACGCCTGGGAAAAGGGCTACGAGCTGGCACACCGGCAATTCAAGGTCGGCGGTGAATACAAACCCACCGAGCACAAAGTCTCGCGCGGGGCCACGGTTGCCGTGCAGGAAGACGGTGATCTGATCCACCTCTCCGGCGACGGCTGGAAGCTGGCCTTCGACCGCAAAAAGGCCACTATCGCCAACTGGCAACGCGGCGAAAAGGACCTCGTGAAGCGCGGCCCGCGCCCCGACTTCTGGCGCGCGCCCACCGACAACGATCGCGGGGCCGGCCTGCTCGCGTTGAGCGAAGACGATTGGCGCAAGCGCGGCAGCCTCGCCGCCAGCCGCCTCTGGCGCGGTGCCGCCGACTCGTGGCAGCCCACCGCCGAAGTCTCCCCACGCGGAGCTAACGGCGCCGCCACCGTGCGCTTTACGGGCGACATCCTCGAAGGCAAAGCCACCGTCTCCCTCACCTACACCGTGCTGGCCGACGGCGTGCTGGAGGTCGACTACGCCTACACCGCCCGCGAAGACATGCCCCTGCTCCTGCGCGTCGGTACGGATTGGCACCTGCCGGCCACCTTCGATCAGCTCGCCTGGTACGGCCGCGGCCCCGAGCCCACCTACGCCGACCGCGCCTTCGAGCCCATGGGCGTCTACCAGTCCACCGTGCTCGGCAACTGGACGGAATACTCCCGCCCGCAGGAAAACGGCAACAAGGTCGACGTCCGCTGGCTCGAAGTGACCAACGGCGACGGCACCGGCCTGCGCTTCGAATCGGCCCAGCCGCTCAGCGTCAACTCCCTACCCTACTCCACCCAGCAGATCCAGCGCACGCCCTACTCGTGGCAGCTCAAGGCGCCTACCGAAACAGTCGTGAATATCGACCACGCGCAGCTCGGCGTCGGCGGCGACGACAGCTGGGGCGCCATCGCCCTCCCGCCCTACCAACTCGACGCGCAGGAATACACCTACCGCTACCGCGTCACCCCGCTTGGGAAGTAAAGGCAGCCGACTCAGACCAATCCGCCCCCTCCGCCCACCGTCGACCAGCCGGTGGGCTTTTTTGCGGCCTTTCAACCCCAAAAGCTAACGTTAATCATTCCAATTCAAGCATTTTCTGACGATCCGACTCTGAGCTACTTTGCCTCATCACGCCCCTCAGGTTAATCCTGATGCGGCTTCGCTTTTACAGCGAGCCACTCCCCCCAAGCGGCTCCGTATGCCGCACTTTAAAGAACAACCCTACCCAATCCCATGAACACACTCCCCACCGCGCTGGCTTTAGCTGCCGCGTTCATCCTCCCCAGCGCACTCAGCGCTCAGTTCAAGCTGACCGACACCATCACCATGACGGGCGGCACCCTCGTCATCGAATCTGCCTTCCCCTGGCAGGTCAGTTACATCGCCTGCAATGTGATCGACATCACCGATGACTACGTTGGCACCATCTACTCCTCCTGGGATGCGGCCAGCAACGGCAACATCCTCATGATAAGTGGGGTTGAGCCTGATCCGTTGTCGACGGAGGTTTGGCCTTATCTCGGCTACGCCACCATCTACTACCCGTATAT
Source organism: Verrucomicrobiota bacterium JB022 (assembly GCA_030673845.1). Classification (NCBI taxonomy): domain Bacteria; kingdom Pseudomonadati; phylum Verrucomicrobiota; species Verrucomicrobiota bacterium JB022. The sequence continues at coordinate 174,908 of JAUTCQ010000006.1, read as the reverse complement.
CCCGGAAGGCACTTATCGGGTAGAAGTGACGACTTCCTGGCCCGGAAACGATTCGCTCGACCTCTACGAGCAAAACTAGAGCTACGCTTCGGCACAGGTTGAGCCTCTTCTGCCGTGCCCATAAGTGCCCCACGAGCGGGGGTAATATCCCGGCTCTCACTCCCTTAAACAAAGACGTTACACTACCCAATCCTATGAAGACCCTCCCTACATCCCTTGCCTTGGCCGCCGCGCTCGCTCTCCCCAGCGCACTCAGCGCCTACTCTCCTCTCTCGGATACTATCACCATGACGGGCGGCACCTTAGTGATAGACTCCACCTTCGATTGGACGACTGACATTCTGGCTTGCCACATCACAAACCTCACAACTGACACGACTTTCTCATCTTGGGATACGGATGACAGCGGTTACATCCAGATGCTCTCCGGCACTCATCCGGACGGAGACACTGAAGTCTGGACCTACCTTGGCTACGCTCTCATCGAATACACCAGCATCCCTGCAGGGACATATCGCGTCCAGATTACGACCTTCGGAGGCACCAACTACACACTCGACCTCTCCGAAGAGTAGACCAGCATCGTACCGCACACAGGTGCCCCTCGCCTGCCTCCAGCCCACCCCTCTCGAAGCGGTGGGCTTCTTTATGGGTTTTCCTTGTAGTAGGACTGCCACCGTTGCCAATCCGGGATGCCCTCGCGCTGGAGGTAAGCGACTACCCAAGGGGCCATGGTGCGTTCATACCAACTCGGTTTGATGTGGAACAACGCCTGCAATTTTCCCGCAATACCTTGGGCGGGCAAAGGTGTGTACAAAAACAGCTCTCTGCCCTGCAGCGAGGGCGGATAGTGGACCACATTCTCGATTTCCACTTTATTGTGTAGCTCAAGATTGCAGGGGATCCCCCGCAACCTCAGTTCCGTCCTCACCTGCTCCCATAGCTCGCTCTCCGAAGAGACATCGATCACACTGCCAGCGCGATCGCCCAGCAGTAAAAACCAGTCATCTGCAAAAGGGCCGTCTGGAGTTACATATTCCCCGACAAGGCAAATATCGTCAAATGAGATATGCAGGGGATCCATTGACCTTTTACTTACCCAAAACCGTAATGGATCCACAAATCTATTCTCCGCCATACCCTTTCCCCTCCGCCCCTTTTAACAATTCGCGGTTGCGAAATGCGCGAGAGAAGACGCTCACCCGGGGGGCCATAAGCCGATCTAAAGGACATACCTCATTTTCACATGAAATCCTGGACCATCGGCAAACGCGTCACCCTCGGCTACCTAGCCGTCATTACCATCATCATCGCCTTGTGCAGCTTTACGCTCTACTCGCTAAAGCAGATCAAGCACAACAGCGGCCTCAACGACGAGACCTACGAAGCGGAGATCCTCATGGAGACGATGATCACCCGGGTGCGCGGCATCGAGACCTGCTATTACCAGCACATCATGTCGAGCTCTCGCGAGGAGATGACCAAACTCGTCGACGACATTCAGGCCTACCGCGACGACAACGCGAAAGCCGTCCAGGCCTACGAGGCGATCCTTCAGAACGCCGATGCCGACTACACCACCCAGCGGGAGACCTGCAAAGCGGTCTGGGAAGAGCGCCTCGCCTTCAATGCCGCGATGGACAAGTTTCTGCAGCTCAGCTGGGGCAGCACCACCCCTGAAAGCGCCGCCGCCCTCTTCACCCAGAGCCGCAAAGAACTCGACCCGGTGACGCGCAAGTATGAAGAAGGCCTCCGCGCTCTGCGCGACGTCGTCCAGGCCGACTCTGCTGTCGCCAGCGCCCAAATGGCCGCCTACCTCAGCAGCACCGAACTTGCCTCATGGATCGGCACCGCCCTCGCGATCGTTGTCGGCCTTGTTCTCGCCACCATCACCGTCCGCAGCATCAATCGCATCCTCTTGCGCCTCGCCTCCAACCTTGGCGACGCTTCCAGCCAGGTATCCTCGGCCGCCAATCAGGTCTCGGCCGCCAGCCAGTCGCTGGCCGAAGGCTCCAGCGAGCAAGCCGCCTCGCTCGAAGAAACCTCCGCCTCGCTGGAGGAGATCAACGGCCAGGCCCAGCGCAACGGCGAGCGAGCCGACACCGCTCGCACCTATGCCGAAGAAGCCCGCACGGCCACCGAGCAAGGCAACTACCAGATGGAGCAGATGGTCGGTGCCATGACCGACATCAAAAAGGCTTCCGACAACATCGCCGTGATCGTGAAGACGATCGACGAAATCGCTTTCCAGACCAACCTGCTCGCGCTCAATGCCGCCGTCGAGGCCGCCCGCGCGGGCGAAGCCGGCGCCGGGTTTGCCGTCGTGGCCGAAGAAGTGCGTGCCCTCGCCCGCCGCGCCGCCTCCGCCGCCCAGGAAACCACCGAAAAGATCGAAGACACCATTGCCAAGAGCAGCAACGGCGTCGCGCTCTCCGGCAAAGTCGCCGACGGGCTGCGTGTGATCATCGACAAGACCTCCCGCGTCAACGACCTCGTTCTCGAAATCTCGGGCTCCTCCCGCGAGCAGTCCCAAGGCATCAGCCAGATCACCATCGCCGTCACGCAGATGGACAAGGTGACGCAGTCCAACGCCAGCAATGCCGAGGAAACGGCCTCCGCCGCCGAGGAACTCAACGCCCAGGCCCTCACGCTGCAGCAGGAAGTCTCCCAACTGCAAAGCATCGTCAGCGGACGCCGCGCCAAGGCCCCCACGGCCCAACCCAAGCCCACGCCCCGGAGCTTCGGCTCACCCAGGCCAACCCAGTCTGCGGTGCGCGCCCCCAAGTTCATCCGCGCGGCCGCACCCAGCCGCGAAGAAGAGCTGCTCACCGCTGAGTGGAACTGAGTCGATAGCCGAGTCCAGCCCCCAAGCCGATCCCCACCCGGATCGGCTTTTTTGTGCTCATCGCCCACGCACAAAAGGAAGTAAACCGTAGACCGACAAGCGCAGTGACGACACAGCCCAACTGGCCGCAGACTCCCAAGCGCCCCATGCGACTCCCTTTTCTTACCCTGCTGACCAGCCTCCTTCTCGCCAGCCTGCTCAGGGCCGATGTCACCCTCGGCACCCCTTTTCAGGATCACGCCGTCCTCCAGCACGGCAAGCCTCTGCCCATCTGGGGGCGAGCCGCGCCCGGCGAAACCATCCGCCTCCGCCTGGGCGACAACGCCCCGGCCCAAACCGCAGCCGATGCCACCGGGCGTTGGCAAGTGGAGCTACCCGCCCTGCCCGTCTCGACCGAGCCGCAGACGCTCGTCGTCGAAGGTCATAACCGCCTGGAAGTAAACGATATCCTCATCGGTGAAGTCTGGCTCTGCGCAGGCCAGTCCAACATGGAGTTTCGCCTCCGCCACGCCAGCGAAGCCCAACCAGCCATCGACACCGCGCAATACCCCCTCGTCCGCCAGCTGAAAATCGACCGCAATCCTCAGGCCGAGCCACAGGAGACGGCCCCCGCCCAGTGGACCGTGTGCAGGCCGGAGACTGCCGCAGACTTCAGCGCGGTGGGCTTCTATTTTGCCCGTGATCTCGCCCGGCGCCTGCAAGTGCCGGTCGGTATCATCACCAGCGCCCACGGCAATTCGCTCGTCGAAGCCTGGATGAGCCCGGCGGCCTTGGGCGACACCTCGCACCTTTCCGCCGAAACCCTGCCCCACCGTCAGCCGTCCGCCCTCTACCACGGGATGATTCGCCCCCTGCTCCCCTATGCCATGCGTGGCGTGCTCTGGTATCAAGGAGAGTCCAACGCCAGCCGGGCAACGGGCTACGGCTCCAGTTTTCGTACGCTCATTGGCCAGTGGCGTCACGACTTCGCCCAGCCCGACCTCTTTTTCTTCTGGGTGCAGCTGCCCAACCTCGAGCGCATCTACCCGCCGGGGACCGCCGATGGCTGGCGTGAACTGCGCAGCCAACAAGCCAGCGCCCTCGTGCTGCCTCGCACCGGCCAAGCCGTCACCCTCGACATCGGCGATCCGCAAGACATCCACCCCACCCACAAACGCCCCGTGGGCGAACGCCTCGCCCGCCTCGCGCTGCACCGTGCTTACGGCCATGCACTGGAAGACAGTGGACCGGTGCCCGTCGCCCTCGAAGCCCGCGAGGGCAGCCTGGCGGTGCGCTTCTCCCATGCCAGCGGGCTGCACCTCCGCCACGATGCCCCCGAAGCCTTTGAGCTGGCTGGCGAAGACGGCCAATATGTGCCCGCCACCAGCGTTACCGTGACCGGCGAAGGAAAGCTGGCAGTGAGCGCGACCGCCGTGCCGGCCCCGGTCGCCGTCCGCTATGCCTGGAGCGCCAACCCCACCGCCACGCTCTTCAACGAGCCCGGGCTTCCGGCAGCCCCCTTTCAGGCTCGCGTCCGCTAGAAGGGCAAGGCGAGCCCTCCCGTCTTTACTGTTGCCCCATGGCGTAGGGCGCGGCGTTCAAGGCCACCGTGCGGGCCGCTTGCGCTTTCAAGGCGGCAGGCGGGTATTCGCGGGGCAGGAGCACGCGCACGATCATGCCGCCCTCGTCGTCGGAAAGGTGGAACTGGCCGCGCAGGGCTTCACACATGCGGCTGACGATACCCAGCCCCAAGCCTTCGCCCTCCACCTCGTGATCGTATTCGGGGAAGGGCGCACGCGAGGGGCGGCGCGTATGCGTATTGCGGATCGTGAGGCACCACAACTCGCGACTGACGACCCTCCACTCCACCGCGATCTCGCCGCGCGGGGTAAACTTGAAGGCATTGTGCAGCAGGTTTTGCAGGATGCGGGCAAGCTTCAAGGTATCGGCCTGCACCTCCAGCTGCTCGTCACCCTTGAAAAGCACCGACGGGCCATGCTCGTTGACCGTCATAAACGGGGCGCTGGCCTGGTGGACAAAGCGGGCCACATTGATCCGCTCCACCTCCAGCTCCGGATCGCGGGCTTCGAGCGAAGTCAGCTCGCGCACCTCGTCGAGCAGCCGCAGGGCACTTTCCAGGCCCAGCAGGAGCACGTCGGTCAGGCGACCGTTCTGCTCATCGGGCCCGATCTCGCGCAGGCGGCGAGTCACCTTGGAGAGGATCGCGAGGTTGCCGCTCAGATCGTGCGCCACCTGCAAGACGGATTCGCGCTGCGTGCGGCCCACCCGGTCGAGCACCTCCAGGTGCTGCTCCAGATCCACCAGACGGCTCTGGGCCTCGGCCTGGCGCAACTGCTCAAACTGGCTGACGCTCTCCGACACGCCGGTCGTGATCAACTCGCCGATCACGCCATAAATGATGCGCAGCCCCTCGGGCGTGCAAGGCTCCGCATCCAGCACCTCTTCCAGCTGGTGGAAGACGGCGCCGCGCAGGTGGTACCAATCGCGCACGAGGCTACCGAGGTGGAAGCCCTGGTGCCAGCGCTCCCGCCCATGCTGGCGGAGCATCTCCGGCAGGTCGGGCATCCAGGGCGCATGCGTCCGCCGAGTCACGACTCCCTCAGCGTAGTCTTGCAAACGCCGTTCGAGCAGGTCGAGGAAGTCGGGAATGTGGTCGTAAAACTGGTTGCGCGTGAGCAGCGGCTGGCCCGGCGGCATGTCTTCTTCGGAGCGCCGCTTCCATTCGCGCAGGATCTCAGTACGCCGTTGGCCGAGCTGCTCGACCACGAGAAGGAGTTGCTTTCTTTCAGACATTTTTTTAAATTGGCTAGGCCAAATTATAGATGTGAACTTCATTGCCTATCGGCCACTCTGTCTCGACAGTAGAACAAGGCTTTCTTCCTGATCTACGGCTGTTTACAGATGAGCATCAGAATAGGGATAGTTGATAATCACCCCGTAGTGCTACTGGGCCTCCGGACTCTTCTGGAGGAGCAGGCGCACTTCGTAATCGCGTGGACGGCGGACTCCGCCGATCAGGCGCTCGAGTGGCTGGCCGAACGGCCCGTGGACATCGTCGTCGTCGATCTCCGTATGCCGGAGGTCTCCGGGCTCGACCTGCTGAGGCAGATCCAGAGCCGCGCGCCGCAGTGCCGGCGAGTCGTGCTCTCCGCCTATGCCTACCCGCAAGAAGTGAAGGAGGCTTACCGCCTCGGCATCAATGCCTACTTTACGAAAGACGACCCCATCGAAGACGTGGTCGACGGGTTGCAACGAGTCGCAGGCGGAGACGTAGTGATCAAGGCAGAGCATCAGAGTTTTATCGAAGACGACTTTCGAAACCCCCTCAGCCCCCGCGAGCGGGAGATCCTGCACCTGCTGGCCAAAGGCTATTCCAACAAGATGATTGCGTCGGAGTTGACCCTGACCCAGGGCACGGTGAAGGCCCATGTGATCCGACTGTTTCAGAAGCTGAACGTCCACAGCCGCACCGAGGCGATCAAGAAGGGGTTGAAAGAAGGCTACTTCTCGGTCGACGACCTGGGCTGAGCTTCCCGAGAGAAACCAGGTGCCAGCTGTCGGGCGAAGTAGCGGAGTTGTTTCATGGATACCCCTTCTTCAACAAGGGGTGTGCCAACCTTGCGTGTAATTCGCATTCTAACGCGAAACTCGCGTAAAAAACATCCGGAACCCATGTCCCGGATGCCACACTTCAAAAACATACGCCGCTATGCACAGGTATAATCAATGCACTCTGCGCGACACGCTACGCTGTGCGTATGCCAATCTTTCAAGCTGCTCGATTCGAGATTCGAGGTCATGCATCATGCACTGAATTGAAGATGCATTTACGCCACGTTGGAGACGTTGCGCCTCTTCCTCCCGACACAGCTCGTAATAAAGTGCCTCGACCGATTCGTAAGCACCTAGCGCACGTTCGGGCAGACGAGATCGGAGACGCTTCAAGAGACGAAGACTAGTAGGGTTGGGCGACATCGGAAGCTAAGCTAGGCACCTCCTAGCTCTTCTTCAAATCGAAAAGAAACGCTAGGGTATATGAGCCAACCCACTGAAGACTATAGCGCGTCTAATAGGGGGTTGTACGCCTATGCTTTTACTGGCGATTTACTTAAATCGCCCCTACGATGAACCCCAAAACCACACCGAAAATAACGTGAGCTGCCAGGTGAACGATACCTATTTGCCAAGTAGCACGGTAATGCGTGCGATCCGGTGAGCTCTCGGCGGCCCCATACATGAGGGCAAAGCCGACGATCATCCCCTGGAAAAAACCCAGCACAGCGCCCATCAAAACACCGAAACCGGCGTTGAAGTCGCCAAACCAGGCAAAAATCACGGTGTAGGCCGCCCCAAAACATGCGCCCAAAAATAGGTGCAAGACCAGCGGCAAAGGCCCACTTGCCTTGGCGTCGTGGTGCAAAACGGTCGAAACGACCCGCGTCATGTCCACATCGATGGCGGGGGAGCGACTGACGAGTCGCATAAACAGGTGCATCACCAGAGCGGCAAACACTCCGGCGATCAGCCCTGCAAACAAGATCCCGCCTGAGACCATGGTAATGCCACGCCCCTATCGGGCCGTGTCCTCCTCGTCTTCGGCGGGGTCCTGCGCGTTGGCCGCCTGGTCGTCCGCCGCAGCTTCAAGCCCGGCGTCTACCAGATCTTCGGGGATCTGCTGCTCGTCGCTCACCGGCGGCAGCGAGTTCCCGTCACGGCCAGTTTCGGGAAAAGCAGCTGGATCCCGGGCTTGGCCGGAATCCAGCGGTTGTCGATCAACGTCCGACATCTAAAAAATTCCTTCCGGTCTGGGAAAGACTAGACCGTAGGGGTTCGGCCGCGCACAGCGCCAGCAATGAGGGAGACGATGAGCAGCACGAGGAACACGAAGAACAGAATCTTCGCAATCCCGGCGGCGGCACCGGCGATCCCGCCAAAACCAAGGGCGGCGGCAATGAGGGCTACGATAAAGAAGACGATGGACCAGGTAAGCATTGGAATAACTCCTTGTTTAGGTTTGCCCCTTTATATTGCCTATCGCGTGCCAACCTCTTCAAAAAACTTACATCTAGTTGATAATAAAGATGTAACAGAAAACAGGGTTTTCACATAAAACGTACCACATGGCAGCTTGCAGTTCTACCGGCTGTTTTGGCCATGCAAGCCTGCAACTTGCCCCCGCCTATTCGGCAGCCAGGCGTACGGTGACGTTGCCATTACTCGTGACCACGCGCGATTCCTCGGTGCTCTCGCCCAACTGCAGCTTCATCTCGTGCTTGCCGCTATCGATAATCCGCGCCGCCGGCAAGTCCCGCAGTTTGATGCCCCCATTGGACGTCTTGAGCGTCAGGATGCCGCTGAAGCTTGGGCTCAGCACCACCGAAACGCTACCGTTGGAAGAAATAGCCGTCAGCGGCCCACGGCTTGCCTCCGCCAGCGCAATCTCGATCGAACCGTTGGAGGTCCGCACTTGGACGGCGCCCGCCGCGCCCCTTACTTCCACATCTCCATTGCTCGTGTGCACATCCACCTGCCCTTGCACCTCATGGACGACCACACTGCCATTGCTGGTGCGGGCCGAGACCTCCCCTGCGTGCTCCCGCACCTCGATGCGGCCATTGGAGGTTTCCAATGCGGCCGGCCCGCTCAGCCCTTGCAGCTTGAGGTGGCCGTTGCCCGTCTCCAGCGTGACCCCCTCCACGCCCGGCACCACGAGCTTGAAGCTCACGCCCTCATTGCGTTGCAGAGAGCTCCCATCGGGCCACAACGGGCGCAGCGACACGCGCTGGCCGTCGTCCACCGGCATCACGTCGACCGTGTCGAGGCGCTCCTGCGAGCGCACCCGCACCTGTGCCTCCACCGCGACCTCGGCCGTATCGCCCCGGATGACTTCAATGTAGCCGTTGCGGGTCTCCACCTGCAGCGCACGGCCCTCCGGCATCGCCATCGACGCCGTGCGCGTGCCTTTGACCAAGGGGGTGGAGAAACAGCCGCTCAAGGCCAGCAGCAGGAAGACGGCGGCACTGATCGCCGCCCCGCGAGACATCACTTTTTGCATCATGCAGAGGAGACGAACCGGCCCGGCGTTTTGTTACACGCCAAAACAGCTTTTATGCCCCCTCGCGCACCGCCTGCACCGTCTGCTCGATCACGCCGTCAAAGCTCCCGTTGGAGAAGAACACGACCACCTGACGCGGCTCGTCCAGCAGGCTCTGACGCAGCGCCGCGCCCATCGCCTCATTAGTGCCGTGCGCGACGGCCTGCGTGCCGAGCCCGGCGGCAATCGCCTCCAGGTCGATCCGGTCTTCGTCGCGGTAACGCTCGGCGCGGAAAACGGCGCCGAAGTGCACACGGTCAGCCGGGGCGAAGGCGGTCGCAAAGTCCGCCTCCAACACCTTGCGGCAAGCCGTGTTGCTGCGCGCCTCGAAGCACGCCACGACCGGCCGCCCCTTGTAACGCTGCTGCATCGACTCCAGCGTCTGGCGGATCGCGGTCGGGTGGTGCCCGAAGTCGCTGATCAGCGTCGTCGTGCCATTGTCGAACAGCACCTCCTGGCGACGCTTTACGCCTTGGTAGCCCTGCAGCTTTTCCGGCTCAATCGCACAGAAAGGGTCTTCGGGCTTCAACGCCAAACCGGCAGCGAGGCAGGCCATGGCGGCATTGCGGGCATTGTAGAGCCCCCACTGCTTCCACTGCACCCGACCCCATACAGTGCCGCGCCACACCAGTTGAAAGCGCGAGCCACGCTCGTCTTCGGTAAAGCCCCGGATCTGCAAATCGTTGGCCGCATCGGTCCCTACCTTCAGCACGCGGCACCAATGCACCGAGTCGACGAGATCGCGCTGGTTGGGGTCGTCGCCATTGGCGAGGATGAAGCCGTCTTGCGGCACGATGCGCAGCAGGTGACTAAACGTGCGCTGCACGTCGGAAAGGTCGCGAAAGATGTCGGCGTGGTCGAACTCCAGGTGGTTCAGGATCACGATGTTGGGCGCGTAGTGGATGAACTTGCTGCGCTTGTCGAAAAACGCGCTGTCATACTCGTCGCCCTCGATCACAAAAGGCGCGTCGGGCTGGCCCAACTCGGCCCCGCTCGGCAAGTCGCGCGGGATGCCCCCCACCAGCCAGCCGGGCTGTTGACCATGCTGGCGCAACAGGTAGGCCGCGAGGCAGGTGGTGGTCGTCTTGCCATGGGTACCCGTCACCACGATGTTGCGGCGGTGGGTGAGCAGGTGGCTGTTCAACAAGCCCGGCAGCGAGGTGTACGGGATAGCGCGCGTGCGCAGCAGCCACTCCACCTCCGGGTTTCCGCGCGTATTCACGTTGCCCACCACCACGAGGTCGGGCTGGAGACGCTGCAGACGCTCGGCATCGAAGTCGGGCAGGATCTCGATCCCGGCGGCCTGGAGGGCGTCGCTCATCGGCGGGTAAATATTGCGGTCGCACCCGAGCACCTCGTGCCCCAGTTGGCGCATCAACAACGCCGCATTGCCCATCCCCGTGCCGCACACACTCATGAAATACAACCGCATAGCCCTACAGCATGGGCCACCTCTTGCCCCAAAGGCAAACGCGGAGCGCAACCTTTTATGCGCTCGCCCAGCCGCGCTAGCGGTAATCCTCGTCCTCGTCGTCCCACGGCTCTTCGAGCACGGGCGGGTGGTGGAGGTCGAGGTAGTCTTGCAAGATCAGGCTGGCGGCGCGGGAATCGATTTCGCCCGTGGCCCGCGTCTTACGGTCGTTGCTGTTTTTGCGGCCCATCGCACGCAACTGCGTCTCGACCTGGTGGGACGTCAGCCGCTCGTCCATCCGGTGCACCGGCAGGCCAAAACGCTCTTCGAGCTGCGCGATAAACACATCCACCTCGCGCGCCTTGAAGCCGACCGACCCGTCCATGTTGAACGGGTAGCCGATGATCAACGCCGCCGGGCGACGCTGCTCCACCTGCCGGGCCAGCGCCGCGAACTTCGCCTCCAGCGTGGCCTCGACCACCGCAGGCAGGGGAGTGGCCACCCCCAAGTCGTCGCCATAGGCAAGGCCGATGCGTTTCTCTCCGTAGTCGATCCCGAGATAGCGGGGCATCGGCCAGTTATCGACGCTGTAACGCCCGGAGTCTAGTCCAATGAGCGCCGGCAGATGCCCTTACACCAGACCGCCGTTGGCACGGATCACTTGCCCGTTGATCCACCCGCCTTCGGGGCCGACGAGGAAGGCCACCACCGGCGCGATATCCTCCGGCTTGCCCAGCCGCTCCAGCGGAGGCATTTTCGCCAGCCGCTCGACCTGCTCGTCCGTCTTGTCCTTCAGGAACAGCTCGGTCGCGACCGGCCCCGGCGCAACGGCGTTGACGGTGATGCTCCGCCCCCGCAGCTCCTTCGCAAAGATGTGGGTCAACGACTCCACGCCCGCCTTGGTCGCCGCATAGGCCGAGTAGCCCGGCAGCGACAGCCCCACGACGCTGGTCGAAAAGTTGACCACGCTCCCGCCTTGGCGCAGGTGCTCGGCAGCGAGGCGCAAGGTGTTGTAGGTGCCCTTGAGGTTGACCGCCACGATGTGGTCGAACAGCTCCTCGTCGGTATCCGCCACGTTGACGAAGCCCGGCTGGATCACACCTGCGCTGTTGACCAGCACATCGACGCCGCCAAAGGCCTCTACCGCGCGTTCGAACAGCCGGGCGGCATCGGCGACCTTCGAAACGTCGGCCTGCACCGCCATGGCTTGCCCGCCCGCGCTTTCGATGTGCGAGACGACCTGCTCGGCCGCATCCGCCCGACCCGCGTAGTTGACGACCACGGCAAACCCGTCGGCCGCCAGACGTTGGGCAATCGCCGCCCCGATCCCTCGCGAAGAACCCGTAACGATGGCCACGCGGGCCGGGTGAGAATTGTCGGTTGTGCTCATGTGCCTATTGTCGCACGGCCGGAGCGTTTCGGGTAGCCACGGCGGCGGCATATTCTATATTCAAAAACTGAATGACGCCCTTCGACGACCTCTCGCTGCTGCGGGCCTTTATTGCCATCGTGGACGGGGGCAGCATTTCGGGCGGCGCGCAGGCGCTCAACAAGCCGCAGCCGACCATGAGCCGCTACCTGCGCACGCTGGAGGAGCGTTGCGGTGCCACCCTGATCCAGCGCGACACCCACCGCATGCGCCTGACCGAAGCGGGGCAGCGCTTTTACGCCGATGCCCTTGCCATGCTGGAGCTGGCCGACGAAGCGGAGCAGCGCCTGTGGGAAGATCGCGTGGCGCTGCAGGGCCATTTGCGCATCTGTTCGACCATCGAGTTTGGCCAGACGGCCGTGCCTCGCCTGCTCGCGGCCTTTTTGCAAGACCACCCGCGCCTCACCGCCGAGCTGGATTACAGCAACCGCCCGCTCAACATGATCGAAGAAGGCTTCGACGCGGGCATCCTCGCTGGTCACTTGCAGGACGACCTCGTGGTGGCGCGCCCAGCGGGAGAGATCGTGCGCTACCCGGTGGCCGCCCCCGCTCTGATTGCCTCGCGTAGCCAGCCCCACCAGCCTGCCGATCTCGCCGACTGGCCGTGGATGAGCCTTGCCGGGGCCCAGTTTGGCGGCAGCGACCAGTTGGTGCTCGAAGCGGAAGGTCGCGAACCCGCAGAAGTGCCGCTCCCGCCCGTGCTCGTCGCGCGCGGCGTCACCAGCCTGCGCGAAGTCGCCTACACCGGCCTCGCCGGCTGCGTTTTGCCTCACTGGCTGGTCGAGGAAGACATCGCAGCCGGTCGCCTGACTCGACTCCTGCCCGAGTGGCACGCGCCCTCCTTCCCCGTCCACGTCGTCTACCCCGCCCACCGGCGCCTGCCCGCTCGCGCCCGCGCCTTCGTCGACTTCGCCGTCCAATGGCTGCGAGACGAGCTGGCGTGAGGGGAGCGGATACTTCAGGCTTGTAGGAGACGATGCGGCAGCCAAAGCTTGCCTCACCACCACCCCGCTCGCCTCATACCCTTTATGCGCTTACCCTTTGCCATTCTCGCCTGCTCGCTGCTTGTGCTGCTCAGCGCACCGCTCGCTTCAGCAGCCCCCGGAGAGCCCATGCCGTTCGTCTTGCCCAAGTACGACGCGTCAATCTGGGTCGACGAGTTCCCGGTTTCTTACGAAGAGGCAATCACGCACACTAGGTTCCTCGTGCGCGGCAAACTGGCAGCGGGACCGCTCGAACCGGAGCTTCTCACTCGTGAACGGGTGGTGCGTGCCGCCACTCAATACGTTTCCCTCGCCCTAACGGGGCTTACGCTCGCGGCCTACGAAGGTGACACGTACTTCCTCATCGGCTTTCACTATCAGCAATCTCCTTCGTCTCACCCCTATCCTTCCGGTCTACTCGTAGACAAAGGAACGGGGCATGTGTTCTCCTGGAGTTTGGGGAACGAATACCCGTCCCGATATCAGTGGCTTGAAGCCTTTCCTTATCCGGAAGAAGAAATCCTGGCGCATATACTTCCTTACCGCGATTGTCGGGTTGAGCCCATACCTCTTCAAGGTCGGAACAGAGACCGTCTCTTTCAGCACCTCCTTGCCAGCTTGCCAAGCCCGACAGGCATATGGCGTCTACTATTGCACGAAACCCCGGGCTATTTCGTGGTTTGCATTGGAACCTTGGACCACCCGTATCCCGATCAACTGCAGCAAGGGATGTTGGTAGACAAAAAAGATGGATCCATCAGCTTCTGGAACCGGAACATTAAGCCTACCCCGGGGCCAGCTATCTCCCTCCGATGGGGATGTACATCACCCGAAGAGGCCAGCCTTCCACCTCTTCCGGTCCACTGGCTGGACAATTTTCCGATTTCCATAGAAACCGTTACCGCTCATCTTGATAAGAGAGGTGGTGCCTTTGGTTTGCAAGCAGTTCCTCTTTCGGATCTTACCAAGCAAAAGGTTGTGGAACATCTCTTCGGACAACCGAGCTTCACCCTGCTTGGTTACGAGGGCGACGACCATTTTGCCATCGCCCTCCCCACCTATCTAACGCTCCCCCACCAGATGTTCCAAGTGGGCCTGCTGATCCGAAAATCTGACGGCGAAGCAGCTTACTGGAATCTTGCTCAATCGCCCAAAGAACCCTCCCTACCCAAGCTTTTGTCTTCGGAACTCCCGATCCAACCTGTGCCGGACCCGCAGTCAGCAGAACAGGGAGTCTATTATTATGACCGATCGGAGGGGGTCAGCTCAGTCCGCCGCGTAACAACCTTTCCTGTCCCTGAAACGGAGCTGATCGCGCATGCCGACAATCCGGACTGCCATGGATATGCTCCGATGCCGGCGGATGCCACCGACATCTCCCGAGTGATGGATTACGTTTTCAGAGAGATCTCTTACCCGCGTAACGTGATAAACTTTCTGGTTCATGAAAATACGGACCGCTTTGTCATCTGCGTCACCGGCAAAAACACGCCACCCGAGGACGTGTTCAAGCGCGGGCTCCTGATCCGGAAGTCCGATGGCACTATAACCAGATGGGATCTGACCAGAGAGCCCTGCCTCGAATATGCCCCAACCATTCTCGGTGGGCCCTATTACGACGAATCCGCCGGGCCGCAGTTCAGCAGCCCCACACCATAGAACCTCCCCCACCACCCGCCTCACCCGGCTGGGCGGTTTTTATTCCCGCCCCCGCTTGCACCCGCGCCGGAAGCCGCCAACGTTTTCCTTCGTGATGAGCGACACCAGCCAGCAGCGAAGCGTGGGGCTGCGGGATCTGTATCTCGATCAGCTCCGGGATCTCTATAGCGTGGAGTGCCAGTTGATCCCGGCCTTTGAGGAGCTGGCGAAGTTGGCGAGCTGTAACAACCTGCAGCGGCTCTTCGAGCGCCACGTCGAGGAAACACGACTGCAACAGGAGCGGCTCGCGGCTGTCGGGCACGCGCAGGGTTGGGACCTCGGCGGCGACCCCTCAAAGGCCATGGAGGGCCTGATCAAGGGCGGGCACGCGCACATCAAGGACATGCCCACCCCCGAAGCACGCGACGTGTTGATCGTCGCCCACACCCGCCGGGTGAAGCAATATGAGTTGGCGGCCTATGGCATCGTCGAAGCCTTGGCCAAACGCATCGGCTGCCGGCAAGACATCGAGCGCCTCCGCGCCTCGGCCGACGAGGAACACGCGATGGACCTCGCCCTCGCCCGGCTCGCCGAAGACGACATCCTCGACGCCCTGCCGGCCGATTGAGGAGGCGAAGAGCCGGCTACGCCTCCCCTTCCTGGCGCGCCACCGCCTCCGCGAGGTTGCGCTGGCGGAAATCGCGTGGAGATTCACCCGTCAGCCTCTTGAAGGCTTTGGAAAAGACAAAGGCATCGCTGTAGCCGCACTGGTCGGCCACCGCCCCGATGGGCAACAGCGTATTGCTCAACAAGTGCATCGCCCGTTGCACCCGCAAAGTCGTGAGGTAATGCAGCGGCGTATCTCCGGTATGCTGCTTGAATCGGCGGGCCAAGGTGGGGCGTGAAAAGCCGCTCTCAGACGCCAGCTCGTCCAAAGTCCAAGAGCGGGTCCACTGGGTGTGCAAAAGCGTGAAGACGCGCACCAGTTGCGGATCCTGCAATGCACCCGCCCAGCCCGTTTCGCTGCCCGTATGGCGATCGAGCCACGCACGCAGCAGGTAGTTGAAGAGCACGTCGAGCAGCCCCCGGCGAGCTGAGTCGGCACCCATTTGCAGGTCAGCCAGCTCCGCCTCGATCACCGGCAGCAGGCGTCGGATCGCCGGGATTTCTTCCGCTTCGGCCCCGCGCAGGACAAAGGTGGTGGGCAGCTCCCGAAAGATCATGTGTACAGGGTCGTTCCACAGCCGATAGTGCCCGCTGATCACCGCCACCTCCTGCCCGGCAGGCGTCCGCGTCGTCACGGTGTGGTCAAACCCACGGGCCAGCATCACCAGGTCTCCCGGCTCGAGCTCCAGACGCTGGGAGCATCGGCAGCCCTCGATCGTCACCTGTCCCGCCCGGACAAGGTGAAACGCGATGCTACGGTCGCACCGGCAAGTGATCACCCACGGCGCACTGCCCTCGCGCTGCCGCAAAACCGCGCGCTGCAGCCCCGCTTGTTGCAGGATGTCGGTCAATAGATCCATGCGTCGTGGTCCATTTCACCTTCTTTGCCCTTGAGACGCAACGACAGGTTTCGCAGACGCCGGGCCATGGTCTGCCGTGCCCACTCCAGGTAAAATCGTCTCATGAAAACGTTGATCGTCCACTACCTGCCCACGGGGGCGGATTCCCATACGCGGCAGCTACTCAAGCTGTTTGAAGAGGTCGCCCCGACGGGCGAACGGGAGGTGCTAGACCTCCTGGAGACCCCTGCCCCGACCTTTGGACGCGCGAGCATGGCCGCCTACCTCAAGCGCAACTACCGCCACGAGCCACTGACCGAAGCCGAAGCCGCCCTGTTTGCCCCACAGGATGCGCTCATCGCCCAGCTCAAAGCGGCTGACGTGCTCGTGATGGCCTACCCGATGCACAACTTTTCCCTGCCCGCCCCGGTCAAGGCCTACATCGATGCGATCATGTTCATCGGCGAGACCTTCGACTGGACTCCCGCCGGCCCCGCCCCCGTGATGCAGCACCTCCGTGCGCTCACCCTCTACACCTCGGGTCTGGAGTTGGGCACCGGCCCGATGCACGAATTCCCCAACTGGGACGGCGTGCATGCCCTCTCCCGCATCCTGTTTGAATTCATGGGCTTCAGCGCGTGGGAGAGCATCGGTGTCTCCCTGCGCGACCCGCAAACCCGCCCGGCCAAACTCGCAGAGGTGCGCCGCCGCCTCGAAGGGCTCGTCCACCAGTGGTATCCCTCCACCTGCGCGGTCTAGGCGCGGCGAACGTGTTTGGCACCCTTCCGCCTTGACCACGCGCACGCGGCCCCTGCTAATGGCCGTATGGAGGAGCCTGCCGAGATCAAGGCCTTGAAGGATGCGCTGGCGTTTTCGCCGGAGAATGTGCCGCTGCACCTACACCTCGTGCGCACGTTGCAGAAATACGGTCGCCACGAGGCCGCACTGGAGGCGTGCAAGGAGGCCCTGCGCGTCTCTCCGCAAAACCCGGAGCTGGAGCACGCGATGGCGCAGGCCTACCTGCAACTGGAGAAGCGCGACGAGGCCCTCGTGATCCTCGAAAGCCAGGAAAAGCGCGGCGTGCTGACCCCGGCGGCGCAAGTGACGTTTGCCCGCCTGCTCTCGCAGACGACCGAGCTGATCAAGGCCGCGCAGCTCTACCTCGCAGCCAAGGAGGCCGACCCAAGCTGCGAAGATGCCGAGCTGGAGGAAGAGCTGGCTCCGTTTTTGATGGACGACCCGGTCGAAGACCGTCCGCGCACCGAGCCGCTGCGCGAGGGCCGGGGCGACGCGCCCTACCAGATCGACCCGGAGCGCCCGCGCATCACCTTTGCCGACGTGGGCGGGATGGACGCGGTGAAGGAAGACATCCGCATGAAGATCATCCACCCCATCGCCCATGCCGACCTGTTCAAGGCCTACGGCAAGGCGGTCGGTGGCGGCATCCTGCTCTACGGCCCGCCCGGCTGCGGCAAGACCTACCTCGCCCGCGCCACCGCCGGAGAAGTCAAGGCCAGCTTCTACACCCTCGGCCTCCATGAGGTGCTCGACATGTATATCGGCCAGAGCGAAAAGAACCTCCACGAAGTCTTCCAGCAAGCCCGCCGCAGCGCCCCCACCATCCTCTTTATCGACGAAGTAGACGCCCTCGGCGCCAACCGCAATGACCTCCGCCACAGCGCGGGCCGCAACGTGATCAACCAGTTCCTCTCCGAGCTGGACGGCGTCGAAAGCTCCAACGACGGCCTGCTTGTGCTCGGCGCGACCAACGCCCCCTGGCACCTCGACAGCGCGTTGCGCCGCCCCGGCCGCTTCGACCAGATCATCTTCGTGCCCCCGCCCGACGAGGAGGCCCGCGCGGCCATCCTGCGTGTGATGTTGAAGGACAAGCCGGCGGAAAATATCAACTACGAGGCCGTCGCCCGCCGCACCGACGGCTTTTCCGGTGCCGACCTCAAGGCTGTGGTCGAACGTGCGGTCGAGCAAAAGCTGGACGAAGCGATGAAGAAGGGGGGCCTCGTGCCCCTCTCGACCAAAGACCTCGAGCAGTCGGCCAAAAAGGTGAAGCCGAGCACCAAGGAGTGGTTTGCCGCCGCCCGTAACTACGCGCTCTACGCCAACCAGGCGGGCCTCTACGACGACATCCTCGCCTACCTCGGCATCAAGAAGTAAGGCCCATGCCGCCGAGCATCGAATCAACCCGCCTCATCGAGCCGAATTTCAACCGAAGCCCGCAAGCCGAAGGCTTGGCAGCTCTTAGCGCGGGGTTGAGATCTGCCCAGCAGAGCGATACCCCGGGAACGCAGGCAAACACCGCCGCACCCCGGCGGGGTGCCACCCCACGATCATGAGCACGTCGTCAACCGAGCCGCCCCCCACCGTGTCGCAACTGCTGGAGCAGAAACGCTACCGCGAAGCCGCCCAGCAAGTCGGCGCGACCGAAGCCGAACGCCCCTTGACCCGCCTCGCGCTGCAGGTGGCCGAATTTCCGCTCGGCGTGTTTGGTGCCGGGCTGGTGCTGATCAACCTGCTGATGGTCGTCAAAGGCGATGGGCTCGCGCCGGTGATCGTCTTCAGCGTCCTGAGCATCCTCACGACCCTCTACGCGTCGCTAACCGCCTTTGGGGCCTGCGCCGCCGTCTTGCTCGTCGCGCGCCGGACCTCCGAGATCGTGCTGCCCCGGATCGAGCTGCGCCGCCTCGGCATGGTAGGCGGGGCCGTCGTCGCGGCGTGGCTGCTCCTGCTTGGCGGCATTGTCATCCAGAGCGCGCTTGGCCTGCTGGCTGGCGTGCTCGTGGCCTGCCTCGGCGTCACCCTCAGCGGTCTCGCGTTGTGGAAGCACCCCGGCAAGGCGTCCCTCTTCTGGCTGGAGGCGCTGGGGCTGCCCCTCGTGCTGGTAGGCATCCTGCTCGCCCCGCTGCCCCACCCGGCCATCGGCGGCCTCGTCGCCCTCGCGCTGCTTACCTTCGCCTACCAGCACAACGACACCGTCTCGCGCGCCACCGCCAAAGCGTCATGACCCCCGACGTCCGCCCCTCTAACGTCGCCCTCCAGCGCGCCCAGCAACTGCTGGAGCTGAAACGCTACCGCGACGCGGCAGAGGAAGCCGGACGGGCACTGGAGGCAGATCCGCAGTGCGCAGAGGCGTTGTGTGTGATTGCGAGCAGCTATATTGGGATAGGTGAGATTGAAGAGGCCTTTTCCGCAGCCTGCGATGCAATTTCCCTGGACCCAAACAACGCAGGAGCACTGTACACCATCGGATGGATCCAAGCCAAACGTGAAGAATATCTGGAAGCAGAGGAAACGCTGCATTGCGCTTTGGCCCTTAATCCCTGGAATGCCCAGATCATTGCCTTGCTTGCAATAGTTTCCCTTAACCTGAGGAAGCTAGATGACGCAGAATACTTCGCGCGATCGGCCTTGGCGGAGGATCCAACGCTCTCGAACGCTCGTATCGCGCTCATCCACAGCCTGCAAGAAAAGCAGAACATCGCCGCAGCTGAAGTCGTACTACGCGACTGGCTCAAGCTGGCCCCCGAAGATGTAGACGGCCACCTGCAACTCGGCGCACTCTGCCTAAAAAACCACCGCCACCCTGAGGCGGTTGGTGCTTTTGGCGAGGCGCTCCGCATCAACCCGCTCTCCCGCGACGCCACAAAGGGCCTGATCACAGCTATCAAAAATCGGCACTTAACTTACCGCCTCCTGACGCGATTGGGTACAAAGCTGTCTGGGCAATCTGCGCTCGCGTCTTTTATCGTACCCGCAGTCATGAGCCTTTTCCTGATGATGGGCCTACGAGAGCTTGTACCGTTTGATGCCAATGCTGCGGTCTTCGCCTCGATTTTCGGCTTCTGCTGCGCACTGTACACGGGGGTTGCAATGTGGCCCGCATGCACCAACCTCCTGCTACTCACCCGGCCTGAGCGGCGATATCTTGTGCACCGCTACGAGTTGCTCCATTCCGCTGCCATCGCCGCAACTTTCTTAGCTGGAGTGATCGCCTTTGTTGCAGGCGTTCTGCTCCTCCAGACTGCTACCATTTGCTTCGGAACTGCCTTGGTGTGCTTTGCGGTGCCTATTCGATACCTTCCCATAAAGTCTACTATCAGCGCCGCGGTTCTCGGGATTGAGCTCGTAGTCGTACCTTACTACTTGGTCTGTATGCTATACACCAAAGGCCTGCCGCCGGCTGAGATTGGAATCTTTCTGCTTATGCTGTCAGCGTTCGTACTCTTTATCAACCGCCTCATCTCCCGCTACATCTAGCCCTACCCCATGAATCCCCACGTCGAACGCGCGCGGCTGTTGCTGCAACAAGGTAATGTGAACCGGGCCGAAGAGTCGGTGCGGCAGGCGCTGGAAATCGAGCCGCAGAGCGCGGAGGCGATGGCGATCCTGGCCCTGTGCCTGCAGCAGCAAGACAAGCGCAAGCCCGCGCTGGAGGCGGCCCAGGAGGCCGTGGGGCTCGACCCGCACGACGCCTACGCGCAATACATCCTCGCCGTGATCACACACGACCAAGGCAAGCTGAAGGAGAGCGAACAGGCGGTACGGCAGCTATTGGAGATCAACCCCAACCTGCCGGCGGCCTACGGGTTGCTCGCCTCGATCAAGCTGCGGCTGCACAAATACGCCGACGCCGAGCAGGCCGCCGCCACGGGCCTGCAGCTCGACGCCGAAGACACCATGTGCCGCAACATGTATGCGCAGGCCCTGCGTATCCAGGGGCGCAAACACGATGCCGAGCGCTTTATCAGCGATACCCTGCGCCGCACCCCCGGCGACAGCGGGGCGCATGTCGAGATGGGCTGGGCCAAGCTGCACCAGGGCGACCACCGGGCGGCGATGGAGAGCTTTCGCGAGGCCCTGCGCCTCGACCCGCAGGACGACCGCGCGCGGCAAGGGATGCTGCAGGCGATCAAGGCCGCCAACCCGATCTACCGCGTCTTTCTCGCCTACCTTTTCTGGATCCAGAGCCTCTCCAGCAAGGCGCAATGGGCCTTCATCATCGGCCTCTGGCTGGGTGCAAAGGCCTTGGGCGGCATCTTTCGATCGCAGCCGCATCTGGCACCCTATGCCGGTGCGGTGGGGGCCGTGTATGTGCTCTTCGTCTTCAGCACGTGGATCGTGGGGCCGCTCTTCAACGTCATGCTGCTGGTGCACCCGCTGGGGCGTCATGCGCTGCCACCGTTTGAGCGCAACGTAACTGTTGGACTGGCCGCGTCGATGGTCCTCGGGATTGGCCTGTGCCTGGCCTCGATCAAGTTGCTGGGGCTGCTCGGGCTCGGCTTGTTGTTCCTTGCGCTGGCGCTGCCCTTGGGCGCGCTGGGCCGGGCGGAGCGCCCGATGAACCGCTGGATCATCGGCGGCGAAGTGGCCATATTTGTGATAGGTGGCCTGCTGTGTCCGATCCTCGCAATCTTGGGCGTGATTGATCCTTCGCTCTTCTTCAACGGCCCGCTGTTCCTCGCCCTCGGCTGCCTGCTCTCTACGTGGGTCAACTCCGTGCTGCTCAGCCGGGAACGGTAGTTGGGAAATCTGCGTCCATCTGCGGCTAAACAACCCCTACCGCCCCACCACCTCTGCAAACGCCTTCACGCGCGCCAAAAACTCCCGGCCTTCGCTGAAGAAGCGGTAGCGCCATTCGGCTTCGGGCGCCGCGTAGGCGACGGCGTGCACTTCGTAGGCATCGGCCAGATATAGCGCGCGGTAGTCGTGGAAAGCCTGCGACACGATGATCAACGGCTCGGCGGCATCCGCCAAAGGCTGCACGTTGTCGATACTCGCCGCCGTACGGATGCCGATGGGGTCGTCGATCAACGCCTGCGCCGGCACGCCTCGCTCCAGCATCCAGGCCCGCATGGCCGCGACCTCGTCGTATTGCTTGCCCTGCGCGGCCCCGCTCAGGATCAGGCGCTGGACCTTGCCCGCGCGGTAGAGGTCGAGACCCGCCTGCAAACGGTTGGGGAGGAACTGACCGTCGGGGTTTGCGCCCAGCACGAGGGCCGTCTGCGCCACCGGCACCGCCTCCAGCTCGCGATAAACGCGCTCGTGCGTCGAAAAGAAGATCCAGAGGTTGATCGCCGAGAGGCAGGCGAACACCAGCAGCCCCAGCACGAGCAACCACCGCCCTGCGCGCCACCAGCCGTTTCTCGGTTTGTACCCCATTGCCCGCCTTTATACGGCTCATCGGGAGGCCGGCGAGGTAAAGGTGCCGCTGAAGCCGGAATGTAACCTGCTGCCTCTCTCTGGCTATGTTTGCCAGCTCCGAGCCATGGGCCCTGCAATGGGCCGTGCCCGTCTTCATCGCCTGCGCCTTGGTTATCCTCGCGGTGGGCACCAAGCTGAGTGCGCTGGCCGACGAGCTGGCCGACCGCACGGGCATGGGCGAGGCCATGATGGGGGCCGTCTTCCTCGGCGCGATTACCTCCCTCTCCGGCAGCACGCTCTCGGTCGTGGCCGCCACCCAAGGCCTGGCCGAGCTGTCGCTGGCGAACGCCTATGGTGGCATCGCCGTGCAGACCGCCTTCCTGGCCATTGCCGACCTCGCCTACCGGGGCGTCAACCTCGAGCACGCGGCCGCTTCGGTCGAAAACCTGATCTTCGGCGCCGTGCTGATCGTGCTGCTCGGCATCCTGCTCTGGGCGACCAGCGCACCGCCCATCACCGTGTGGGGCGTGCATCCAATTTCTGTCGTGATGCTCTTTACCTACGTGGGCCTGCTGCGCTTTATCAAGGCCGCCCGCGACAAGCCGATGTGGCAGCCCGTGCGCACCCAACAGACCCGCGAAGACGTCCCCGACGATCAATCGAACGCGGCGCCGCTCTGGGTCCAGATCTCCAAGCTTGTGGCCGCATCCGCCGCCGTGGTCGCCGCCGGTTGGGCGCTCACGCAGTCCGGCAACTCCATCGCGAGCCGCACGGGGCTCAACGCCAGCACGGTGGGGGCGCTCGGGACGGCGGTCGCCACCTCGCTGCCCGAATTGGTGACGTCCATCGCGGCGGTGCGCCGGGGCGCACTGACCCTCGCGGTGGGCGGCATCCTCGGCGGCAACTGCTTCGATACCCTCTTTGCCGCCGTGTCGGACTTCTTTTACCGCGCGGGCTCGATCTACCACGCCGCCAGCAGTCGCGAGACGGCGATGATCTCCCTCAGCGTCATCATGACGGGCGTGCTCCTGCTCGGCCTCATCCACCGCGAGAAAACCGGGCCGGCCAAGATCGGCTTCGAGAGCGTCGCCACGATCCTCATCTATATCGTTGGGGCGGTGTTTGTGATGGTAGGATAAGGCTCATCGCCATTAAGAGCCTGACAACGCCCTCCTTACCCGCTATCCGATAGGCGCTTCATGCGGTTTTTCCAACGCCTGTCGACTTTCCTCACGCTCAGCTTCCCGCTGTGGGCGCTCCTGTTTGCCGTGATCGGTTATAACCAGCCGACGGCGTTCGCCTTTGTGCTGCCTCACCTGAGCCTTGCGCTCGGGCTGATCATGTTTGGCATGGGCGCGACGTTGACGGTGGAAGATCTGCGCCGCGTGGCCCAGCGCCCGCGTGAGGTCGCCCTTGGCGTGGCCGCGCAGTTTACGATCATGCCGCTACTGGCCTACGGGATCGCCCGCGGCCTGGGGTTCGAGCCCGATCTGGCCATCGGCTTCCTCCTGCTCGGCTGCTGCCCCGGCGGCACGGCCTCCAACGTCATTGCATACCTGGCGCGCGCCGATGTCGCCCTCTCCGTCTCGATGACGACCGTCGCGACCCTCTGCGCGCCCTTGCTCACGCCGCTGATCATCTGGGCGCTGGGCGGGCACTGGATGCAGATCGACGGCGGCGCGCTCTTTCTCTCCATCGTGCAGATCGTGGTGGCGCCGGTCGCGCTCGGCCTGCTGGCCCGCCGCTTTGCCGCCCCGCTCATGGCGCGGCTGACCCTCGTGCTACCGCTCTTTTCGGTCGCCATCATCGTGCTGGTGGTCGGGGCCGTCGTCGGCAAGGCGGCCGACGCCATCCATGCGGTGGGCCTGCTCGTGCTGCTCGGCGTGGCGCTGCACAACGGCCTGGGCCTCGCCTTCGGCTACCTGACGGGGCGGCTGGGCAAGCTTGGCCCCGCCCAACGCCGCGCACTCGCCATCGAGGTGGGGATGCAAAACTCCGGGCTCGCCACCGCGCTGGCCGTCGCTCATTTTTCTCCCGCTGCCGCCGTGCCTGCCGCGCTGTTCTCCGCCTGGCACAACCTCAGCGGCCCGGCCCTCGCCGCCTGGTGGTCGCGCCGCCCCAGCGATCCGCCTCCTGCCTGACGCACTCCCCTTTATGTTCCGCTCGCTCCTGCCCCTGTTCCTGCTTCCGCTGGCCTATGCTGGCGACCGTATCACCCAATTCGCCACCATCGACGCCCTGATGGCTGGCGACTATCACGGCCACTTCAGCCACGAAGCAGTCGTCGCCACCGGCCACCACGGCATCGGCACCTTCACCCACATCGACGGCGAGATGATCGCCTTCGACGGCGTCGTCTACCAGGCCCGGGCCGACGGCTCGGTGCTGGAAGCCGACCGCCACCTCCGCATCCCCTTCGCCACCATGATCGACTTCGCGGCCGAAGAATCGGCAGAGCTAAGCGACATCACCGGCCTGCCGGGCCTGACCGACGAGTTGCTCCAGCGCTTCGGCCCGCTCGACCGCCCCGTGGCCCTGCGGCTCGACGGCGTCTGCGCCACGCTCAAGACCCGCGCCCCCCGCGCCCAGAGCGAGCCCTACCCGCCCCTGCCCGAAGTGCTGAAGACTCAGGCCGTCTTTGAGGGTCAGGACGTGCGCGGCACGATGATCGGCTTTTACTTCCCTGCGGGCTACCAAGGCATCAACGCGCCCGGCATCCACCTGCACTTCGTCAGCCACGACCACAAGCAAGGTGGCCACGTGCTGGAGTTTCAACTGAAGACGGGCACCCTCTCGCTCGACCGCGTCGACGAGCTGCTGCTGCGCCTGCCGGACGCAGGAGAGTAACCTTCAAACAGGTAATCGCCCGCTTTTGCTTGCCTTCGATGGGGTCACGGTCTTCATTCTGACAACGCGCCTCTGCCCAACGGAGGCGCTTTTGCTTTTTCCTCGCACCGTTTCCATTGCAGACCATGGCCCGACCCCCCTTCCACCACCAGATCATCCTCGACACCGGCATCAGCTTTGGCGACGAGGGCAAAGGGCGGCTCATCCCCGAAGTGATCGCCGAGCTCCGTGAGCAGAGCGGCCGCGCCGACATCGTGGGTGCCGTCATCAAGGTGAATGGAGGTGCCAACAGCGGCCATACCTGCGGCGGGCTCAAGCTCAACCTCTTCCCCGCCGGCGTCGTCAACCCCGAAGCCGGCTGCCTGGCCATCGGCTCCGGCGTCGTGGCCGACCCCCGCAAGTTCATCTGGGAGGCTGCCTACATCGAGCACAACGGCTACCGCGTGCTCGACCGCCTCCTGATCGACGAGCGCACTATGGTCAGCGACGTGTGCCACCGCCTGCTCGACCTCGCCTGGGAGCACTACCGCGTGCACACCCTCGGCGAAGAGGCCCGCGGCAGCACCGGGCGCGGCATCTCCCCCGCCTATTCCGACGAAACGGGCTGCTTCCCCATTTATTATAGCGACTTCCGCTCGCGCGAACGCTTCCGCCGCCTGCTGCAAGGCCGCGTCGACCGCGCGCTGCTCACGATCCAGCACGTCTGCCGCGTGACGCCCGAGGCCTGGGACGGCTTTTTCGACACCCTGACCAAGGCCGAAATCCGCGCCAACCAAGTGACGATCGAGGCCGGGCTGCTGACCGAGAGCGACTTCGACTTCCACCAGTTCAAGGGCAGCAAGCCCTTCACGCTCGATTTCGAGCGACTGGAGCAAGTCTACTTCGAGGCCGGGCAAAAGCTGCTCGCCCAGATCGGCAACGTGCGCGAGCGCCTGCTCGATTCGCTCCAACGCGGCCAGTATCTGCTCGCCGAGTTCGGCCAGGCCTTCTGGCTCGACAAGCGTTTCGGCTTCACGCCCAACGTGACCGCCTCGCACCCCCTGCCCGCCGAGTTCTTCCTCAGCTGCGGCCTGCCGCTGCAAAACGCCCACACCTTCGGCGTCTGCAAGGCCTACGACACCAAGGTAGGGACCCACACCTTCGTCTGCCGCATCCCCACCGACCACCCGCTGGGCCAGAAGCTGAGCCAGATCGAGTTTGGCACCTCTACCGGCCGTCAACGCATGGTGGGTTGGTACGACGCGGTCGAAAAGGGCGACGCCATCCGCTACGCCGGCTGCACCGACCTCGCGATCAACAAGCTCGACGCGCTCAGCTATGACGCTGGCGGCGCCTGGAACGGCGGCGAACTGCTCATCTGCACGGGCTACAAGGCACCGGACGGCACGCGATTGCGCCACGTCCCCCGCGATTTCGAGACGCACCGCCAGCTGCAGCCCATCTACCGCCAATACGCGGGCTGGAGCGAAGACATCTCCGGCGTGCGCTCCTTCGACGCCCTGCCGCTCAACGCCAAGAAGTACGTCGCCGGCATGGTCCGCCACACCATCGACGTGGCCTTTGGCGAAAACGAAGCCCAGTGGCCCGAAGTGCTGCCCAACGTCCGCTATCTCGGCGTCGGCCCCAACCCGAGCCAGATCATCAAGGACGTCCCCACCACCCGCGAGCTGATCAAGCTGGCGTAGGCGGAAGACGAAATTACGAGCGGCGGCTTGAGGAGTGGGCATTCCATCCCTCCCACTCCCCACATTCCGCCCTGCGCACTTGGCAAGGCGGGAGAGGCAGGGTAGGCTGGCGCAGCTTGCCATGAATCCTCTTGTCGAACTGTATCGCACCCATTCCGAACCGCTCGAACCCCTGCCGACAGACGAAAAGCCGGTGCTGACGCCTCTGCAAGGCATCCGCGCCGTCGTCTTCGACATCTACGGCACCCTCATCATCTCCGGCACCGGCGACATCAGCCTGGCCGAGAAGCAGGACCGGGAAGCCCAGCTCAAGGAGGCGCTCGAAGCCTGCGGGTTGGAACTGCTGGCCGTGCCGCACAAGCGCTCCGAGCTGCTCAACCAGGCGATCAAGGAGCACCAGCAGGCCCGCCGCGCAGAAGGCATCGAATACCCGGAAGTCGAGATCCGCGACGTCTGGCGCGAGTTCCTGGCCGATGAACTCAAGGCCCACGAGCTGACCGCCGAAGACATTTCCGACGACCTGGTCGAGCAACTGGCAGTGGAATACGAAGTACGGGTCAACCCCGTCTGGCCCATGCCCCACCTCGAAGAAGTCTTGAAGGCCCTGCGCGAGCGCCAGCTGACCCTCGGCATCGTCTCCAACGCCCAGTTTTACACCCCGCTGATGTTCGAGTCCTTCCTCGGGCAAAGCCTGCAACAGCTCGGCTTTACCGAAGAGGCCTGCGTCTACTCCTTTGCCCTGCGCGAAGGCAAGCCCTCCACCGCCCTTTACGAACGCCTCACGCAGCAGATCGCCCCGCTGGGCCTCCAGCCGCAGGAAGTCCTCTACGTGGGCAACGACCTGCGCAACGACGTGTGGCCGGCTCAGCTCTGCGGCTACCGCACCGCACTCTTTGCGGGCGATCAACGCTCCCTGCGTTGGCGGGAGGACGACGCGCGACTGCAAGACGTCCGCCCCGACCTGATCGTGACCGACCTGCGCCAGATCCTCGAAGTGCTGAACGGATAGCGAACAGGCCGTACCAGCGGGAGCCGCCCCTGGATAACGCCGAGACTGCACCCCATTGCTAACGCTATATAATATTCATCTAAAATAAAAGCTGAATAACTTACACATATTTAGCGAATTGCGGCAGCTGAGGATTCGACAGGCGTAGGTTTATGAGTTACTGATCCGGCGCATAAGTAACTCTCACCCTCTTCCCCAGGGGCGTTAGCCTGCTACGCCGCGCGAACGGCCAGGATGGGCGGCCCCGCTCTTCACGATGAAACCTTCTCGCGCCCCCCTCCCGGGCCTGATCCTCTTTGCCCTCGTCGCCGGGCTGCTGCCAACGGTTTCGGCGGTCGAGTCTCCCGTCGAAACGACCATGCTAGCCCCGCTCGACGCCCTGTCGGTCCAGATCGAGCCCTCGGGCCGCGTCTCGGCGGTGGTCCGCCAGGGCAGCCGGATGGCCGTTTCAATCGACGGCGAAGTCGGCCCCCGCTTCGATCGCTTCCTCGGTGCCAAAGGCCAGCCGATGATCGGTCGCAGCCAGTTCCCTGCCGTGGAAGGCCAGGACAAGCTCGACCACCCCGTGCTCTTTAGCCCCGACGGCAAGCGCCACGCCTACATCGCGCTGCAAGGCGAAGAATACGTCGTGGTCGTCGACGGCAAGGAGGTCCACCGCGGGGCTTACTCGATCGGGACCATCGGCTCCAGCCCGGTCACGATCCAGTTCTCGCCGCAGGGTAAGCACTATTGGTTCATCGCGTCGCACGAGCCCAAGGGCAAAGACCGAGGCTACTACCTCTTCATGGACGGCAAGCTCGTGCCCGAGCGCCTGCTGACCCGCGACGCGACGGCCATGCGCTTCAGCGAAGACGATTCCCGCTACGCCCTGCTCGTCGGGCGCGGCAACCTCATCGTCAACGGCAAGGCGACCGACTACTCCGCCTACCCGCACTCGTTTCTGCCCAACGGCAAGCTCGTGTCGGTCAACGACTCTGGCACGCTGCTCGACGGCAAGGTGCTGCACCCGCAACTGCGCCAACCCGTCGTCTCCAGCACCGGGCGCGTGGCGGGGGTCGTCTCCGACGGCGTGTGGCTCGACGGCAAGATCCTGCCCGGCACCGACGGCGCGGAAACCGTCCAGTTCAGCCCCGACGGCAAGCGCGTCGTCGTCCACGGTCGGGCCTCCAGCGCGATGTGGCAATGGCTCGACGGCAAGCGCAGCCCCAATTACCAGAGCTTCAAGGCCTTCGAGCAGGTCGACGGCCGCCCCGTCTACGCGCGCTTCACCGCCGACTCCAGCCGCTGCATCTCGCTGGCTTTTCAAGGTGGGCTCCTGTTCCCGCTCGTCAACGGCGAGGAGTCCGACGGCTACGAGTTTGTGGATCACGTTACGACCGCACCCGTGGGTGGCCGTTTCGGCTACAAAGTGACGAAGCGTACGCGCGCCTCCGCCATCGTGATCGACGACCGCGAAATCAGCGCGCCCGAGTGGCGCACCGGCAATGCCAACACCATTCCCAGCGTGATCGGCGAATCGTTTACCTTCAGCCCCGACGGCAAGCGCACCGCCTTCAGCATCGGCAGCATGAAGCAGTCGGCCCACTTCATCGACGGCAAGGCCGTGGACCTCGAGGGCGAGCCGGCACTCGCCTGGACGGACAACACCTTCACCTCGACCGACCGCCGGGGCGTGATCTTTTCGCCCGACAGCAAGCACACCGCCTACGTCACCGGCGATTTCAAGACCTACCACGTGCGCGTCGACGGCCAGCCCATCTGGTCCAGCGAACGCGGCGTACGCTCTCACCCGATGTTCACGCCCGACAGCCAGCACCTCCTGTGGTTCCATCGCGAACGCGCCGAAGGCCGGAAAGGCTCCGACGAGGTCGTCTACAGCAACGGCCAACGCATCTTTGCGATGGACCTGCAACGCCCGCCGAACGATCGCATCCTCAAATACGTGGGCGCCGTCAAAATGGGCGACGACGGTAAGCTGCGCATCATTGCCGGCACACCCGAAGGCATCTTACGCCACACCATCATCCCGCCCCGCGACTTCGATCTACAGGCCGCCATGGCCACCGGAGTTCAGGCCAGTGCACCCGTGGCCGCCGCCTCGACCACCAAGACCAGCTCGATCCAGATCGGTGCCAACACCGTGATGGCCGAGCCGGTACGCGTGGAGGTAAAGCCCGCCCCGACCGCCGCCGTAGCGGTAGCGGTCGAGCCTCTTGAATGGCGGCAGCTCGTACGCCAGCGCGAGGCCTGGCCCCAGACCGCCACCCTCCAGCGCGAGTTGCGCTTTGCCGACGGCGCGGTGGTGCGCGAAGGCAGCGAGATCGAAATCGTGGAGCTGAAGGGCAACGAAGTGGTCGCCCGGGGCAACCGGGGGCGCGTGATGTTCTCCGTCGAGGCCGACGCCACCAACGTGCTCGAAACCGCCAACACCGCCTGGGCCGCCCTTACGCCCGAACAGCGCGAGCTGACCTACCGCGACTTGCCCCGCCGCCCCGAATTGTGGCCCTACCACGTAAAGCTCAAGGTGCCGCTGGAATTCTCCGGCGCACCCAGCATGGCAGCGGGCGACGAGGTGATCTTCCTCCGCTACGACGGGCGCCAGCTCTTCCTCCGCTCCACCAAATCCAACCTCGCCTTCAATCTTGAGCCGGAAAATACCGACCTCTTTGAGCGCTCACGCGACAATCTGGCCAACGGCGGCGCACGCGGTCGCCTCGTCGAAGAGCTGGAAGGCAAACTCGTCGACCCCGCCAACGGTCGCCGCAGCCAGCTGGCCACCGAGCAACCGGAATACGTCGTCGCCTACATGGGGGCTGGCTGGTGCCCGCCCTGCCGCGTCTTTGCGCCCAAATTGATGGCCACCCTCAAGGACGCCGCCCCCGACGCGCAAAACGTGGCCTTCGTCTACGTCTCGGGCGACAAATCGGCACGCGAGGCCAAGGACTACACCTCCAGCCTCGGGATCGACTGGCCCATGCTCAGCTTTACCAGCCGCGACCAGCTACCGGCCTTCGAAGCACTCTTCGGCGATAGCATCCCGCAGCTCGTCGTGACCGACCGCCACGGCACCGTCGTCATCGACAGCGCCAAAGTAGGCCAGGACAAAGCCCTCGCCCAGTTGGCCGAGCTGTTTTGATGAACCCTATTGCCGTGGCATCATCCAGCAAGCCAGAGGCTTGCCAGCTCTTAGCGCGGGGTTGAGGTCCGCGCCAGCGGACCGACACCCCGGGTTTTCCAAGCTCAAGCTTGCACCCCGGAGGGCGTGCCACTGCGGCAGAGTTCACCTTAACGCCCGCCCAGGCTACGTTTACGGCCATTCGGCCCTCCAGGGCGTGCAAGTGCCAGATGCGTCGCGTATGTTTGCAACCCATGGCTCTGCACTCGCTCCAACGCGTCCAAGACCTGCCCATCTCGCTCGATACCGCCTGGGACTTCTTCAGCGCGCCCGACAATCTCGACGCCATCACCCCGCCCGACCTTTCGTTCGAGATCCTCAGCGGGGGCGGCGTGCGCATGTATGAAGGCATGATCATCGCTTACCGCATCTCCGTGCTCCCCGGCATCCACCACCAATGGGTCACGGAGATCACCACCGTGCGCGACCGCCAGTACTTCATCGATGAGCAACGCTTCGGGCCCTACAAGTTCTGGCACCACCAGCACCACTTCGAGGAGATCCCCGGCGGCGTGCGCATGACCGACATTCTCCACTACGACGTGGGCAAATGGTGGATCGGCGATCTCGCCCACGCCTTCTTCGTCCGCGACAAGGTGCAATCCATCTTCACCTTCCGCCACAAAGAGCTGGAGCGCCGCTTCGGGCGCCTGGAGTAGGAGAATAACATTTGGAACAGGAGTTAAAAGGAGTGAAAAAGAGTTTCGAACAGAAGCCAGGAAAGGGAGGGAAGAATTGAATCACCATCACCATCTCCTCCTCAGAATCCTGAGCTGAATTTGTCCTTCTATGTATTTAAAACTCCTTTTGACTCCTTTTCACTCCTGTTAAAACCTCCTTCATGTCGCTTCCGTATAAAATCAGCACGCTCGTCTACCTCCACAACGAGGCCGGAGACCTCCTGTTGTTGCAGCGCAACAAGGAGCCGAATCGCGGCCTGTGGAGCCCTATCGGCGGCAAGCTGGAGATGCCGACCGGCGAAAGCCCCTTCGAAGCCGCCCGGCGGGAGACTTTTGAGGAAGTGGGCCTGCAGGTGGGCGACCACGACCTGCACCTCTTTTGCATGTTTGCGGAAAAAAACTACGAGGCACGCACCCACTGGCTGATGTTCCTCTTCGACTGCCGCAAGCCCCTGCAATCGCTGCCCCCTTCCATCGACGAAGGCACCTTCGCCTTCCACCGGCAGAGCGAAATCATGCGCCTGCCAATCCCGGAGACCGACCGCCAGTCGCTCTGGCCGATCTACTTCCAGCACCGCCACGGCTTCGTCTCCCTCCGTGCCGACTGCTCCCCCGGCCAACCGCTGCACATCGTCACCGAGCAGCAGATGCACCCGTAGGGGGGCGTGAGAAGTCTCTCACCAGGAACACGAAGACACCAAGGAGTACAACTCCACCCTCTCAGAACTCATCCTTACCGGGCCTCCTGAAAACCAGTTCTTTGTGCCTTGGTGCCCTTTGTGAGAGCAGATCGGATTGCCGAAATTCGATTAGATACCCTTCTATCCCCATCAGCCCGACTACGGGCTGGCGGGAAAGTTCCGCCGTTTAGCTGGACAAGCCGCCGGGTTGTTTCCACATTGCTTGACGGGGGATCTTTGAAAGCTTCCCTCAACTGCCCTTGTTCAATCTGTCGAACGACCCAGAAACTGTGAGTACCGAAACCAAGGATCAAGCCGCCCAGGCGAAGCAAGACTTGTTCGCCCACGCCAAAGCTCCCATCAACCAAAAGTTGACTGCGGAGCAGAAAATCAAGCTCTACACCGACATGGTGCGCATCCGCAAGTTTGAGCAAGCGGCGCTGCAGAGCTACCA
The DNA here is from genome assembly GCA_030673845.1 of Verrucomicrobiota bacterium JB022. Taxonomy (NCBI): domain Bacteria; kingdom Pseudomonadati; phylum Verrucomicrobiota; species Verrucomicrobiota bacterium JB022. Next base: position 142,317 of record JAUTCQ010000006.1, on the reverse strand, counting down.
GAAGGGCAAGATGGGTGGCTTCCTCCACCTCTACATCGGCCAGGAAGCGACCGCCATCGGCACCATCTCGCTGACGGAGGAGAACGACCACATCATCACCGCCTACCGCGACCACGGGCACGCCCTCGCCGTCGGCATGACGATGAACGAGTGCATGGCCGAGCTCTTCGGCAAGTTCACCGGCTGCTCCAAGGGCAAGGGTGGCTCGATGCACTATTTCGCGCCCGAAAAGCGCTACTGGGGCGGCCACGGCATCGTCGGCGGCCAGACCCCGCTCGGCCTCGGCATCGCCTACGCGCTGAAGTATCGCGGCCTCAAGGGCTGCTGCCTTTGCTACCTCGGCGACGGTGCGATCAACCAGGGCGCGTTCCACGAGTCCCTCAACCTCGCCAGCCTCTGGAGCATCCCGGTGATCTACATCATCGAGAACAATCGCTACTCCATGGGCACCAGCCAAGCCCGCTCCAGCGCCTACCCGGAGGCCGGCCTCGCCTCCCGCGCCGAAGGCTACAATATGGAGTGGGACCGGATCGACGGCTCCAACCTTTACGAAATCCGGGCCAAGGTGCACGTGGCCATGGAGCGCGCGCGCAACGAAAGCCGCCCCATGATCCTCGAGATCGACACCTACCGCTACTACGGCCACTCCATCGCCGACGCCAACCACAAGAAGTACCGGACGAAGGAAGAGATCGAGGACTACCAGAACAACAAGGACCCGATCAGCGTCTACCAGCAGATCCTCGTCGCCGAAGGCGTGCTCGACGAAGACAAGATCAAGGACATCGACTCCGCGGCCAAGGAAGAAGCCAAGGCCTCCGTCGACTTCGCCGAAAACTCCCCCTACCCGCCCGCCCAGGAGCTGTTGACCGACGTCTACTGGACGACCGACAACCCCGGCCAGCACAGCAACCAAGGCCGGATGTTCTTCAACGACCGCCTCCCCTGGGACGACGAGTACCAGGCCTAAACCCTTTCCGGCAACCACCTGAGCATCAGGAACCGAATTTAAGAACATGGCCGTTATCACTTACCGCCAAGCAATCAAGGACGCGCTCGCTGAGGAAATCATGCGCGACGAAAACGTCTTCGTCATGGGCGAAGAAGTCGCGCAATACAATGGTGCCTACAAGGTGACGGAAGGCCTCTGGGCCCGCTTCGGCGACAAGCGCCTCGTGGACGCCCCGATCTCCGAAGCCGGCTTCATCGGCCTCGGCATCGGCTCCGCCATGATGGGCCTGCGCCCCGTCATCGAGATGATGTTCTTCTCCTTCGTCTACGTCGCGTGGGACCAGGCCGTGAACAACGCCTCCTCCCTCCGCTACATGTCGGGCGGCAAGATCAATGTGCCCCTCGTCATCCGCGGCCCCGCCAACGGCGGCACCAACGTCGGCGCCACCCACAGCCATACGCCGGAAAACCTCGTGGCCAACTTCCCCGGCCTCAAGGTCGTCTGCCCCGCCACCCCGGCCGACGCCAAGGGCCTGATGAAGGCCGCCATTCGCGACAACGACCCCGTTTTCGTGATGGAAAGCACCGTGCTCTACGGCATGGAAGGTGAAGTGCCCGACGACGAAGACTTTATCGTGCCCCTCGGCAAGGCCGACGTGAAGCGCGAAGGCAAGGACCTGACGATCGTCGCCCACGGCCGCAGCGTGCTGATGGCCCTCGAAGCGGCCAAGGAACTCTCCGAAAAGCACAAGATCGAAGTGGAGGTCGTCGACCTGCGCTCCATCCGCCCGCTCGACGAAGAGACGATCATCAAGTCGGTCAAGAAGACCGGCCGTGCCCTGCTGGTAGAGGAAAACAAGCCCTACTGCGGCATCGGCGCCCAGATCAGCCACCTCATCCAGCGCCGCTGCTTCGACTACCTCGACGCCCCGGTGCACCGCATCAGCGCCGTCGACGCCCCGGCCTTCTACAGCCCGCCCGTCGAAAAAGTCCAGCTGCCCGAGGCCCCGATCATCATTCGCGAGGCCCTCGACATGCTCAACGTCAAGCGCTAGACTCCTCCGCCTCCCAACCCGTTTACCCGTTTCGAACAATGGCCGAAATCATCGAGATGCCCAAGCTGAGCGATACCATGACTACTGGTACGCTCGTCAACTGGCTCAAGCAGGAAGGCGACAGCGTCTCCGCCGGAGACATGATCTGCGAAGTGGAAACCGACAAGGCGACCATGGAAGTGGAATGCTTCGAGGATGGCGTGATCCTCAAGCACTACGCCAAGGAAGGTGAATCCGTCGCCATCGGGCAGCCCATCTGCGCGGTCGGCGAAAAGGGCGAAGAAGCCCCGGCCGTCGAAGCGGGTGGTGGCGCGTCTTCCGACGACAGCGGCAAGTCCGCCAAGGAAAGCGAATCCAAGGCCGAGCCGGCCAAGGAGCCCGAATCTTCCAAGGAGCCCAAGGAGGCCCCCAAGTCCGAAGAAACCAAGGGCGAAAAGGAAGACAAGCAGCCCAAGGCCGAAGACGCCCAGAAGGAAGAAGCCAAGGACGCCTCCGACGACGAAGACGCCAAGGCCGACGCCGGCGACGACAAGGACGTGAAGGTCTCCCCCCTCGCCCGCAAGCTGGCCAAGGAAAAGGGCCTCGTGCTCTCCATGATCAAGGGCACCGGCCCCGGTGGCCGCATCGTGCGCGACGACGTGCTGAAGGCCGAGAAGGAAGGCACCGCCAAGCCCCAGCCCAAGCAGGCTCCTGCCGCCGCTGCCGCTGGCCCCGCCGCTCCCTTTATCGAAGAGAAGACGATCCCGGTCACGAATATGCGCTCGTCCATCGCGCGCGCACTGGTGGGCTCCAAGACGCAGGCCCCGCACTTTTACCTGCAGATCGAAGTCGACGGCAAGCCGATCACCGACCTGCGCGCCGCTCTCAACCACAAGCTCTCCAACCTCCCGGCAGAGCAAGGCGGCGTGAAGTTCACGGTCAACGACCTCATCCTCAAGGCCGCCGCTGAAGCCGTCCGCCGCGTCCCCGCCATCAACCGCGAGTGGAAGGGCGACAAGATCGTCCAGCACGGTGGCGTGCAGCTCGCCTTCGGTGTAGCCATCGACGACGGCCTGCTGACCCCGGTGATCCGCGACGCGCACGCCAAGAGCCTGCGCCAGATCGCCTTCGAAGCCAAGGACCTCATCGGCAAGGCCCGTAACAAGAAGCTGAAGCCCAACGAAATGAGCGGCAGCACCCTCACGGTGACCAACCTCGGCATGTTCGGCATCAGCGACTTCTACGGCATCATCAACCCGCCCAATGCCGCGATCCTCTCCGTCGGTGCCACCGTCAAGACCCCGATCGTCGACGAAAACGACAACATCACGATCGGCTACCGCATGAAGGTCGGCCTCTCCGGCGACCACCGTGTGATCGACGGCGCCGTGGGTGCCCAATACCTCCAGGCCCTCAAGGACATCCTCGAGACGCCCTCCGTGATGCTCGTCTAGCACGAGGTCTCACCGTTTCCTTTTCAAAAAGCGTCGGCCCAACAGCCGGCGCTTTTTTGTTGGGGACCAGGGCGAAGCAGGGACAGATTACCCCCCCCCCCCACAACGTCGCTACTTTTCCGCCGACGCTTCCATGCGCCCGGTGATGGCGCGCAAGGTGGCCTGCATCTGGCGCATCTCCGCCTCCGGCAGGCAAAACAGCTCGCCGATCTTTTCCCGCACGGCGGCCGACTTCGCCTCCAGTTGGCGCCCCTCGTCGGTCAGCGAAATATCGACCCCGCGCTCATCCACCGTACTGCGGGTGCGCTCGACCAGCCCAGCCGCCTGCAAGCGCTTCAGCAAGGGCGAAAGCGTGCCCGAATCCAGGTTGAGCAGCCCGCTCAAGTCCTTGACCGACAGCGTGCCGTACTGCCAAAGCGAAATCATCACCAGGTATTGCGGGTAAGTCAGCCCCAAGTCCTTGAGCAGCGGGCCGTAGGCCTTGATCACGGCCCGCGAGGTGGCGTAAAGGTCGAGGCACGGAAGATCGAGCGTCGGTTTCATCGGATAGCACCCAACCTACGCCCCCACTTCGGTGATTTCAAACCAAATTGCGCGCGATCAAGATCGCATCCGCCTCTGCACGCCGCTCAGGAAAACCGCGAAAAGTCCGGCGCGCGCTTTTCGGCGAAAGCGGCAAACGCTTCGCGCGCCTCCGGCGAGGCCAGCCGCTCCAGAAACAACTCCTGCTCGGCCTTCAACGCCGCCCGCACGCCGTCTACATAAGGCTGCTTGAGCAGGCGCTTCGTCGCGCGCAAGGCTGCAGCCGGTTGGGCCGCCAGTTGTCGACAACGCTGCTGCGCCTGCCCCGTCAGCTCTTCCGCCGGCACGATGGCGTTGACCAACCCCGCCCGTTGCGCCGTCGCCGCATCGAAAGGCCTACCCAACAGAAGCAGCTCGGCCGCCAAGGCGTGGCCCGCGCGCAAAGGCAACAGGTAGCTTGAAGCCGCCTCCGGGCTGAGCCCCAGATTGACGAACGGCAAAATGAAACGCGTATCCGGCGCGGCCAGCACATAGTCGCAATGCAGCAGCAACGTCGTGCCGATCCCCACCGCCAGACCCTCCACCACCGCCACGAGCGGCTTGGGAAAGAAAGCCGCCGCCTCGATGAAGCGGAACACCGGGGCCCCGCCATCCTGCGGCGGGTGGTTGAGAAAATCGCCCAGATCGTTGCCCGCCGTAAACACGCCTTGCGCGCCCCGGATGCAGACCACCTTCACGCTCGGGTCCTCCGCCGCAGCGGTAAAGGCATCGGCCAAGGCGGCGTACATGGCCGAGGTCAGCGCATTCTTCTTCTGCGGGCGGGCGATCTGGATCTCCAAAACCCCTTCCGCTTTCGCGATTTCGATTTCAGGCACGCTCATATGCATTCAAACAGTTGCTTGAACGCAGCCTAAGCTCCTGACACCCCGAAAGCGAGACTGGAATCTAGCCCCGCTGGCGCACCGTATCGCCATCCATCCAGGTGCTGTCGATCAGGCTGGCGCGAGGAAAATCGGGCAGGCCCACCTGATCGCTGTGGAGCATGCTGATGAGCATGTCGACCGCCACCTCGCCCACCACCTCGTTGTGCTGGTTCATCCCAGCCCAGTGCGGGCGGGATGAGCGCCATTCGAGCTGGATCAGCCCAATGTCTTGCGGCACGCGCCAGCCGACATTCTCCAGCCAGCGCGCAACGGAGTTGTAGAGCGTAAAGAGCACGTCGGGCTGGTGCTGGTGCAGCCAGTCGTAAAACAGGGCCGGGTTTTGCCGCGCGCCCTCCACGTTGAAAAACGGAGGGATGCGCTGCGAATCGGGCAAGTGCTGCACGCCCACGAAGTAGCCCGAGCTGAAACGGTGGTCCACCAGCCCGTCGATCACCGGATCGAGCACGAGGCCCGGTCGTTGGTAGCCCAGGGAAAACGCCTTCTCCACCGCCCGCAGGCTCAGCGCGTGGTGGTCGACCGCCGCAAACGGCAGCGTCGGCTCGCGCGTACGCACCCCCGTCACCACACAAGCGGTCTGCTCCAGCACCGGGCGCAAGTGATCGGGCAGGCGATTCTCCTTCATCATCCCGACGATGAGCAGGCCCCGGATATTGCGGTGCCGCAGGATGCGCAGCAGCGTCTCGCCCCGGATCTCCGGGTCGTGCAGCCAAAAACTGTCGAGCCGGTAGCCCTGTTGACGCGCCCGGCGGCGCACCCCCTCCAGATACACCGGGATCGTCGGGTGCGCGGAGGCCGCCTTCGCGTCCTGGTTGGCGTGCAGCAGGCCGAGCGTGGCCTGGTAACGCGGCTCGCGCTCCCGACGCAGGCGCGACATCAGCTCGCTCACCGTGGCGTTGCGGGTGTAGCCCAGCTCATCCGCCGCCGCGAGGATGCGCGCGCGGGTGGTGGCCGAGATCGAGGCATCGCCTTTCAACGCCAACGAGACGGCGTTTTTCGACACACCGGCTTGGCGGGCAACGTCTTGCATGGTGACGCGGGGCATGTAGACTTGACTGTCAAGTGAGTGCCCCCTTGGCGAGGAAAAGCGCATCTGCCAGCCTCAAACATCCTATGAGCGTTACCCTCGGTCTTGATTACGGGACCAACTCGGTGCGTGCTTTGCTGGTCCGCTGCCAGGACGGAAAAGAGTTAGGTTCTGGCGTCGTGACTTACCCCTCGGGCGAAGCGGGTGTCTTGTTGGATCGAAAGAACAGTCACCTGGCGCGTCAGCACCCGGGCGACTACCTCGAAGCCATGAAGCAGGCGGTGTCCCTCGCGATCGCGGAAGCGAAGCAGACGGACGCCTCCTTTAGCCCCGATCAGGTCATCGGCCTGGGCGTCGACACCACGGGCTCCAGCCCGATCCCCGTCAACGCGCGTAACGAAGCGCTGGGCATGCTGCCGGAATTCAAGGACAACCTCGCCGCCCAGTGCTGGCTGTGGAAGGACCATACCTCCCACGAAGAGGCCGTCACCATCACGCGCCTCGCCCGCGAAAACCGCCCGCAATACGTCGCCAAGTGCGGCAACACCTACTCCTCGGAGTGGTTCTGGAGCAAGATCTGGAAGTGCAGCAAAGTGGCGCCCGACGTCTTCAAGGCTGCCTACTCCTGGGTCGAACTCTCCGACTGGGTGCCCGCCGTGCTCGCCGGTGCCTCCCGCCCGGAAGACATCAAGCGCGGCGTCTGCGCGGCCGGTCACAAGGCCTTCTACTCCGATGAATGGGGTGGCCTGCCCGACAAGGAATTTTTGAGCCTGCTCGACCCGGCCCTCGCCGACCTGCGCGACCGCCTTTACGACAAGGCTTACGACGCCTCCGTCACCGCCGGCACGCTCTGCGACGAGTGGGCCCAGACCCTCGGCCTGCCCGCCGGCATCCCCATCGCCATCGGCGAGATGGACGTGCACTACGGCGCGATCGGCTGCGGCATCGAAGAAGGCACGCTCGTCAAGGTCATCGGCACCTCCACCTGCGACTGCGTCGTGGTCCCCGCCGACAAGCATACCGACGACATCCCGGGCATCTGCGGCATCGTGCGCGGCTCCATCCTGCCGGGCTTCGACGCCATCGAGGCCGGCCAATCGGCCGTGGGTGACATTTTCAAGTGGTGGGTCGAAGGCGTCTGTGGCGAAAGCCCCGACGCGCACGCCCGCCTGACCAAGGAAGCTGCGGCCCTCAAGCCCGGCGAAAGCGGCCTGCTCGCGCTCGACTGGAACAACGGCAACCGGACCGTACTCGTCGACCAGCGCCTGACGGGCCTGCTGCTCGGCCAGACCCTCGCCACCACCTCCGCCGAGATCTACCGTGCGCTGATCGAGGCCACCGCCTTCGGCGCCCGCGCCATCCTCGAGCGCATCGAGAGCTACGGCGTGAAGGTCGACCGAATTATCTGCGCGGGCGGCATTGCCGAAAAGAACGCCATGCTGATGCAGATCTACGCCGACGTGACCGGCCGCGAAATGCTCGTCGCCCGCTCCAGCCAGGCCTGCGCGCTCGGCTCGGCCGTGGCCGCCGCTGTGATGGCCGGCCCCGAAAAGGGTGGCCACGCCAGCTTCACCGCAGCCCAAAAGGCCATGACCGGCATCAAGGAAGGCGTGTCGTACCAGCGCAACGCCGAATCGGGCAAGGTCTACGACCAGCTTTACGCCCTCTACCAACAGGTGCACGACCAGTTCGGCGGCGTGGGCAATGCCCCGCTCGGCCACGTGATGAAAGACCTTCTCAATCTCAAGGAACAGCAAAGCCGTTAGCCCCCTATGAAATTAGCTCCCAAAGCCCTGGAATTCTGGTTCGTTACCGGAAGCCAACACCTTTACGGCCCCGAAGCCCTGCGTCAGGTCTCGAACCACTCGCAGCAAATCGTCGAGGCCCTCAACGCGGGCGGCAAGCTGCCCACCAACCTCACCTTCAAGGCCCTGCTCGTCACGCCGGATTCGATCCGCGACCTCGTGCGCGAAGCCAACGCCAACCCGCAGTGCGCCGGCCTCGTGGCCTGGATGCACACCTTCTCGCCCGCCAAGATGTGGATCGGCGGCCTCACCCACCTGCAAAAGCCGATGCTGCACCTCCACACGCAGTTCAATCGCGACCTGCCGTGGGACACCATCGACATGGACTTCATGAACCTGAACCAGGCCGCCCACGGCGACCGCGAGTTTGGCTTCATGAACGCCCGCCTGCGCCGCCCGCACTCCGTCGTGGCCGGCTTCTGGGGTGAAGAAGAGACCCAGGTGCGCATGGCCGAGTGGATGCGCGCCGCCGGTGCGTGGCAAGAGTGGCAAGGTGCCAAGTTCTGCCGCTTTGGAGACAACATGCGCCAGGTGGCCGTGACCGATGGTGACAAGGTGGCCGCCGAAGCCCGCTTCGGCTTCACCGTCGACGGCTATGGCATCGGCGACCTCGTCGACGTGGTCAACCAGATCGCGGACTCCGAAGTCGACCGCCTCTGCGCCGAGTACGAAGAGCTTTACAACGTGGTGCCCGCGCTGCGCAAGGGTGGCGACCGCCACCAGTCGCTGCGCACCGAAGCCCGCGTCGAAGCCGGCCTGCGCCAGTTCATGCAAGCCGGCAACTACAGCGGCTTCACCACCACCTTCGAAGACCTGCATGGCCTCAGCCAGCTGCCCGGCATGGCCCCGCAGCGCCTGATGGGTGACGGCTACGGCTTTGCCGGCGAAGGCGACTGGAAGACGGCCGCCCTCGTCCGCGCGATGAAGGTGATGGCGCACGGCCTGCCCGAAGGCGCTTCCTTCATGGAAGACTACACCTACCACATGGAGCCGGGCAACGAGATGGTCCTTGGCTCGCACATGCTGGAGATCTGCCCCTCCATCGCATCCGGCAAGCCCAACATCGAGATCCACCCGCTCGGCATCGGCGGCAAGGACGACCCGGTACGCATGGTCTTCAACTCCCCCGCCGGCCGTGGCCTCAACGCCTCGATCGTCGATGTGGGTAACCGCTTCCGCCTCATCGTGAACGCGGTCGACGCCATCGAGCCGCCCGCCGACCTGCCCAAGCTGCCCGTGGCCCGTGCCGTGTGGAAGCCCCTGCCCGACTTCCGCACCGGCCTCGAAGGCTGGATCATCGCTGGCGGCGCCCACCACACCGGCTACACCTGCGCATACTCGCCCAAGGTACTCGAACACTTCGCAGAAATGGCCGGGATCGAATACCTGCTCATCGGCGAAGACACCAAGCTCGACGCCTTCCGCGACAAGGTGCGCTGGAACGACCTCTACTACACCCTCGCCTCCCGCCAAGGGCACTAAGCCATGGACCCACGCTTCAAGGACATCCGCGAAGAGTGCTGTGTGGCCAACAAGCAGTTGGTCAAGTCCGGCCTCGTCGACCTGACCTTCGGCAACGTGAGCGTGCTCGACCGGGACGCCGGCGTGTTTGCGATCAAGCCCAGCGGCGTCGCCTACGACGTGCTCCAGCCCGAGCAGATCGTGCTCGTCGACCTCGACGGCAAGATTGTAGAGGGCGACCTGCGCCCGTCTTCGGACACACCCACGCACCGCTGCCTCTTCCGCGCCTTCGGCAACATCCGCTCCGTCGTGCACACGCACTCGCGCTACGCGGTGTCGTTTGCCCAGGCGCGCACGCCCATCCCCTGCTACGGGACGACCCATGCCGACCACTTCTACGGTCCGGTGCCTGTCACGCGCATGCTGACGCCCGGCGAAGTCGAAGCCGGCTATGAGTGGGAGACCGGCGCGGTGATCACCGAGACCTTCAAGGGCCTCGACCCCGACGCCATCCCCGCCGTGCTCGTGGCCCAACACGGCCCGTTCACCTGGGGCCCCTCCGGCGCCAAGGCAGTCGAAAACGCCATCGCCCTCGAGGTGGTCGCGCAAATGGCCTTCCAGGCCATCCAGATTGCCCCCGCCGTCGCCCCCCTGCCCGCACACGTGCTCGACAAGCACTACCTGCGCAAGCACGGCCCCGGCGCCTACTACGGCCAGAAGTAAGGGACGCCAACCCGGTTAGCTTTTTCGCCCCCGTGGCCGATTTTTTCGGCACGGGGGCTTTTTGTGCAAAAGAGGTTCTCTCACCACAGGATCCCAAACTTCCCAACGCTCCCACAGTTTCCTACCCCCGGCCACATATTCACATCCCGCCTTTGCATTTGCCAAAGCCCACGGGGGTCGCCATAGTATTCATTTCTTTCATGGCACAGCCGCAGCCCAACAAAATCATCGTCGTCTGCACCGGAAACATCTGCCGGAGCCCGATGGGCGAACGACTGCTGGCCCATGCACTGGCCGCAGAGCCCGCCCCTCTCAACCAGCTGGAGGTGATCAGCGCAGGCATCTCCGCCTTCGCTGGCGATCCCGCCTCTGCTCACTCGGTGCGCGCGCTGCAAAAGGTGGGGCTCGACTTGAGCAACCACCGCAGCCGCCGGCTCGACCCGTATCTGCTCGACGAGGCCGCCCTCATCCTCTGCATGACGGAAGGGCACCGCCAGATGGCCCTGCAACTGATCGACGAGCGGCACCGCGACTTGCCCATCCACCTCTTCCGCGAATTCATGGCGGGCGATGTGGATTTTGAGGTGCCCGACCCTTACGGCGCCTCCCTCGATTATTACCTGGAAACGCGCGATGCGCTGGCCGAGGCCGTCCCCAGTGTGGTGGCATGGCTGCGCGCGCGCTACTTGCCAGCCCAAGCATCCCAACAAGATATGCCGACTGCGACCGAAACGTCCCTCAACCTGAACGCCACGCCTTTGCGTGACCTCGATCCCGAGATCTTTGAGGCGATCGAGAACGAAAAGAACCGGCAGCAAAATCACCTGGAGCTGATCGCTTCGGAGAACTTCACCTACCCGGCGGTGATCGAAGCCACCGGCAGCGTGCTGACCAACAAGTACGCCGAAGGTTACCCGGGCAAGCGCTACTACGGTGGTTGCGAATACGTGGACGTGGCCGAGCAGCTCGCCATCGACCGGGCCAAGGAACTCTTTGGCGCCGAATACGCCAACGTGCAGCCCCACGCGGGCAGCCAGGCCAACTTCGGGGTCTACACCGCCGTGCTCAACCCAGGCGACAAGATCCTGACGATGAACCTTTCCGACGGTGGTCACCTGACCCACGGCAACCCCGTCAACTTCTCCGGCAAGCTCTACGAAGTCGTCCACTACGGCGTGAGCCCCGAGACGGGCCGCATCGACTACGAAGAACTCGCCCGCCAGGCCGAGAAGGAGAAGCCCAAGATGATCACCGTCGGCGCCAGCGCCTACCCCCGCGTGATCGACTTCGAGCGCATGGGCGAGATCGCCCGCAGCGTCGGCGCCTACATCCTGGCCGACATCGCGCACATCGCCGGTCTCGTCGCCACCGGTGAGCACCCGAGCCCTGTGCCGCACTGCGACTTTGTCACCACCACCACGCACAAGACCCTGCGCGGCCCTCGTGGCGGCCTCATCCTCGCCAAGGGCCAGTACGAGAAGCAGCTCAACAGTGCCGTGTTCCCCGGTGGCCAAGGTGGCCCGCTCATGCACGTGATCGCCGCCAAGGCCATCTGCTTCCGCGAAGCCGCCAAGCCGGAGTTCAAGCTCTACCAGCAGCAGGTGAAGCGCAACATCGCCGCCCTCGGCGAGTTCCTGATGAGCAAGGGCTACAAGCTCAGCAGCGACGGCACCGACAACCACCTCGTGTTGATCGACCTGCGCAAGAGCCACCCCGACCTCAGCGGCAAGCAGGCCCAGATCGCCCTCGACAAGGCTCACATCACCACCAACCGCAACTCCGTGCCCGGCGAGACCCGCAGCCCGTTCCAGACGAGCGGCGTGCGCATCGGCTCCCCCGCCTGCACGAGCCGCGGCATGAAGGAAGACGACTTCCGCGAGATCGGCCGCGCCATCGACATCGTGCTCAACGCGCCCGACGACGAAAAGGCGATCAAGGAGGCCCGCGACATCGCCCTCGCCCTCTGCGCCCGTTATCCGCTGCCCTACTAAGGCCGCATTTCAATCTGGCTATTTGCTATCGCCGAAACCGCCCGATATACAACGGGCGGTTTCTTTTTTATCCCCGCATTACATGACTTACGTCAGCCGACCTATCAGCGCCCTCCCCTTCCGTCGACTGGCGGGCTACGAACTCAAGATCTACCGGATCACCCCCGCCAATCAGGTGTTCGAGTGGGACGCCTTTTCCGCCGGCCTCAAAGTCGCGCAAAACTTCCTGCAGCAGGCCACCCAGGCGCGACCTCACGACCGCCACCGCCTCGGCTTTGCCATCGCGCACCCGGCAGCCAATGGCCAGCCCTACCTGATCGTCGCCTGGTGGGGCAACGACAACGAGCTGTTTACCCGCGTGCTCGTGCTCAACGAACGCGGCAAGTGGGTGGAAGATCGTGACCGCTTCTCCTACTGCGTGTGGGACCTCGAAGTCATCTGGTTTGAGCGCAACGCCTACGTGGAAACCATGATGGTGAGCGAGCCTGACCCGACCCGCTACCTGAGGCTGCAACTTCACAAAAACGTTTAAGGAATACAATCCAGCTTGCAGCCCCGGGCCTTGCGGGCCAAAAACAAGGTATGCTCGCTCGCCCTGCACTCAAGCGTCGCTCCGGTTTCTCCCTGGTCGAATTGGTGACCGTGATTGCCGTCATCGGCATCCTGATCGCGCTGATTGTGCCCGCCGTGGGCGGCATCCAGGACGGCGCGCGCAAAACCCAGGCCGCCAACAAGCTGCGCCAGATCGCCCAGAGCTACCAGGCCTACCTGCAACAGACGGGCGGGCAAAAACCCATTCTGGCCAGCGACGCCTACGACTTTGCCGCCAAGCTGGCCGAAACGGCCGAGCTGAACGTGCCGGATGTGTGGATCGTGGACGAAGACCCGCTCGTGGTCGCCGCCAGCGGCACCCGCCCGGCCGTCGTCGCCCTGCCCCCCAGCGGCGAAGCCACCACCTGGATGCCCGCCGCCGAGTTTGAAGCCTACCCGCTCAGCTTCGCCGTCGCCACCCGCCTCAACCCTGCCGCGCCCGCCGCCACCACCCCCTTGGCCTGGACCCGCGGCCTCGCGACCGACGGCACCTGGAACGCCGCCGATGCCACCGCCCACCCCGGGGTCTACGGCGAAGAAGGCGGCCATGTCGTGTTCCTCGACGGGCACGTGAAATTTTATCCGAGCCTCGCCGAAGACGGCGGCCAACTGCAGCACTACACCACCAAAGCCCGCACCGCGAATATCCAGGAGGCCATCAGCCCTGGAGCCCAAGCGGTCGACATGGGTGGAAGCGCCTACTAAAACTGGTTTGCAACCCCGTAGGCCGCCGCAAAAGACCGTAAAAGTGCCTTACGGGCAAGAGCTTGCCTTGCCTGTAGTTGCATTTTGACCGGAGTAGTGGCATAGGTAACTACCATGCCCTCGGAATCGAGTTCGCTCCGGAGCCACCGGTCTTCCTCCCGCTCTTCATCTTCGTCCAGCAGCCACAGCAGTGGCGGCGGCAGCCGGTCATCGTCCTCCTCGTCGAGCAGCAGCGGCGGCAAAGACCGCCGCTACATCGTGTCGCTTCCCCTGCTCCAGCGCGCGATGGACCTCCTGCCCGAACCCGAATTCACCAACGGCGACCAACACCTCGTCGAGATCGAAGGCCGCAAGGTGCCCTTCCGCAAGATCAAGATCAAGGACAGCCGCGGTCGCTCCGAGCAGTGGATCTTCGACGGCAAGGTGCTCGTCAGCTAACGAACCCCTTCCCCTATCCCCGCCGGGCGTGAGCGACCAGCGCCTCGACGTGCGCGGTGGCGGAAGTCACGAGGCCCTGGCGATCGTAACCGCCTTCGAGCACCGAAATCAGGCGCCCTTGGGCCCACTTGTCGGCCCAGTTACCCACCAACTGGGTCAACCGGGCATAGTCTTCCGCGCGCAATGTAATCTCGCCCAAGGGATCGAGCCGGTGGGCATCGAAACCAGCCGAGAGGAAGATCAGTTGCGGCTCGAAAGTCGCAATGGCGGGGCCGAAGACCTGCTCGAAATAGCGCACATAGTCGTCGCCCACCGCGCCGGGCGGCGCGGTCACGTTGACGGTCAGGCCCTTGCCCGCGTCGCGCCCATCCTCCTCCGGCTCACCCGTAAAGGGCCACCAGTCGCGCTGCTGGATGCTGCAAAAGAGCACGTGCGAACGGTCATAAAAGATCTCCTGCGTGCCATTCCCGTGGTGCACGTCCCAATCGATGATCGCCACGCGCTCGATCCCATAGTGCCCGCAGGCATACTCTGCCGCGATCGCCACGTTGTTGAACAGGCAAAAACCCATGCCCTGGGCGTGCAAGGCGTGGTGGCCTGGCGGGCGGGCGCAGCTGAAGGCAGCCCGATAGCCTTCCTGCAAAACGGCATCGACCGCCCGGACGGCAGACCCGGCGGAGAGCAGCGCGATGTCGTAAGTGCGCTCGCAGAGCATCGTCTCGTCGTCCCCCAGCTCACGCTGACCACTCAGGCACAGCTCTTCGATGTATTGCCGGTAAGAGGGCTCATGCACGCGCTCCAGCCAAGGGATCTCCACCGGCCGGGGCTCGCGCCAACTCAGCGCGGGGGCAAAAGGGGATGCCTGCAGGGCTGCCGCCACCGCTTCGGCCCGCCAGTTACCCTCCGGGCAACCTGGACCGGTGTCGTGGAGGGCGAATTCGGGACTATAGACGACGGCTACGCCGGACGGTTTTACCTCAGTCACGCCCCAAGAGTGGCGGCTTCTCGAACGGTCGGCAAGCCTGACGACCCAGTCGCATCATCACACTGCTCACGCGGGTCAGCTCCACATCATGTTGCTGGGCCTGCGGATCCAGTTTTTCGAGAAAGCTCCAGTAGGCCTTGCTGTGGTTCATGTGGCGCAGGTGGGCCAGCTCGTGCCAGATCACGTGGTCGTGCAGGCTCGGCTCCAGCAGCACGAGGCGCCAGTTGAGGGAAATATTGCCCGACTCGCTGCACGAGCCCCAACGGGTCCGCTGGTCGCGCACGCTGATCCGGGCCACCGGCAGGCCCTGCACCCGCGCCAGCTCGCGCACGCGGGAGGGCAGGACGAGCTTGGCCGCCGCCCACAACCCCTCGCGCAGGCCGTCTTCGATCGGCAGGCGACGGTCGAGCCAGAGGGTGGCGCTTTTGTCCACCCGGTCGAGCTGCACGCGCGTGCGCCCGGCATATTCGGAAATGTTGAGCTGGAAGTGCTCGCCCATGGCCGAGATCCAGCGCTTGTTGCGCAGATACTCCTGCAGGCTCCAGCGGCGGGGCAGGCGCTCCAGCACCCGCAAGAGCCAGTCGCCCTGCTGCTTGAGGTATTCGGTAGCGATGGCTTCGGAAACGCGGTAAGGCACCTTCAGCGTTACCTCGTTGGCCTCATTGACCGTCACGCGCAGGTAGCGCATGCCGCGACGGCGCTGTAATTCGAACGGCAGAACGATCGGGCCCGCCGCGGTGGGGATCTCACAGAGTCTTGGTTCGGGCAGCGGTGGCATGTTCGTGATGGTCGATGATTTGCTGCCCATAGCGGCGCAAGGCCGACTCAGGGTCGATTCCATGTTCCCAACAGGCAGACACGAGGGTGAAAAGCAGCTTCCCCGCCGATTCTTCGCTCAGGCGGTTATTTGGCAATTCATCTGCAGGCTCGGACACCCATGGTCCGGCATCCAAGCCTCGCTTGTTCATCTGCTTGCGGATTTTTGCCGCCCACTGCAACGCAGGCAGGCGTGGCGGCAACGATTTGAAGACAGTTGGCGCCTCCGGCTGGTCTTTTTTTTCTTCCGCTTTGATTTCCTCCCAATTTTTGACCACGGTGGCCGAATCTTTGGCCTCCACGTCGCCGAAGACGTGCGGGTGACGGCGAATCAACTTGTCGTTGATCTCGCGAGCCACATCTTCGAAATCGAAATGCCCGACCTCCTTTGCCAGTTGAGCGTGAAAGACGACCTGCAGCAGCACGTCGCCCAACTCCTCGCGCATATGCGGCATGTCGAGCTTGTCGATCGTTTCCAACAGCTCCGCGCACTCCTCGATCAGAGGGGTGGTCAACGATTGATGCGTTTGTTCGCGATCCCACGGGCAACCGTCGGGAGCACGCAAGCGAGACATCGTAGAGAGCAGTTCTTGGATCGCACTCACAGCGAAGGTGAGTTTTTACGGATCAAGCGTCGTTTGGCGACCCTGTTTTATGTTAAAAGCGTGTAAACGCTCCTATGGACAAACTAGATGAAATCATGGCGTGGAAGCGCCAGGAAGTAGCCCAACGCACCCGCCCCGTCACCACGGCGGAGCTGGAACGCCTCGGGCGCCTGCAACGCAGCGGCAAAAGCTTCCTCGAAGCCCTGCGCCGCCCCCACGGCCTCTCCATTATCAGCGAGATCAAGCGCCGCTCGCCCTCCGCCGGCAGCATCCGCGAGCAAGTCGATGCCGTCGAGCAAGGCCGCCTCTATTACAACGCCGGCACCGACGCCATCTCCGTCTTGACCGACGAGAAGTTCTTCCAGGGCCACATCAAGGACCTCTGGGAAGTCAATGACCTGCTCTCCGGCCGGCCCGACACCCCGCCCACCCTGCGCAAGGACTTCTTTGTCGACCCCATCCAGATCGTCGAAGCCGCCGAAGCCGGCGCCAGCGCCATCCTCATCATCGTCCGCGCGCTCAGCGACGACGAGATGCGCCGCCTCTACGACGCCGCCACCACGGCAGGGCTCGACAGCCTCTTCGAGATCCACAGCGAGCCGGAGCTGGAGCGTGCGCTGCGCATGAGCCCCAAAATCGTCGGCGTCAACAACCGCGACCTCGGCCGTTTTGTGACCGACCTCGCCTTTTCCGAGCTACTGATCCCCCAGATCCCTGCCGACATCGTGCGCATCAGCGAGAGCGGCATCTGGACGCGCGAAGACGCCGAACGCGCCCGCGCCACCGGGGCCGACGCCGTGCTCGTCGGTGAAGCACTGATGAAAGCCGATGACGCGGAAGCCTTTATTGAGGATATTCATAGCGTGGACTAAATTGAATCCACCAAAGATTAGCTACAGGATATTACTGTCAGGCTAAATAGTTGCGCATTAAGGCCGTAAAAGGAGTTGCGAATTACACTTTTGCGGCCTTTTGTGGGTTCTCGTTAGAGCTTTCTGTGTCACCCCTCTGGGCCCTTCGCCCAGCTCCTGCCCTTCTGTTTACCCCTGCCCTGCGCTATGAATTTCACGCCTCCCCTGTCGGGTTCTGCTTCTGTAACCACCATCCTTTTCGTTACGGAAAACGCCCAACTGCATCGCGAGCTGCAGGGGTGGTGCCTCGACCAAGGCTGGAACAGCCTCCACTGCACCCACCCCAGCCGCGCCCTCTCGACGGCACAAGGTCAAGCGATTGCCGCCGTGGTGGGTGAAGCCCAAGGCACGGCCCTCGACGCCCTCAGCCTCGGCCGACGCCTGCGCGTGCGCCAGCCCGACGTAAAGCTGGTGCTCAAGGCCGCCCGCGAAGAGCTGAAAGCGACCGACAACAAGGTGGCGTGGATCCCGAGCCTCGACTTTGCCACCATCACCGAAGCGCTGCTGAGCCAACTGGGGGAAAATGAACCCGAGGTGGCCGACTCCGCCCAACTGGCCGAGCTGAAGGAACGCATCGGCGAGCAAGACGAATCCATCGCCCTGCTCGAAGCCCAGCTCAAGAAGCTGCAGGAAGAAAACCGCTCGCTACGCGATGCCTACAAGCGAGGCGGCATGGTGTTGCCCGAAGAGCTGCTTGAGCGCGAAGAATTTGTCCGCGAGAGCGAAGATCGCCTCTCCACCCGCGCTCAAGACCTGACGGAGCGCGAAGAAGAGATCGCCATGCGCGAAGAAAACGTGCGCGACCTGGAGCAGCGCCTGCGCGATCTGGCCCGCCAATACTTCTCCGGCGAAGCCTCCCACGAACTGCAGGACCAGCTCGACAACCTCGTCCACTTCGAGGCAGGCGTCCGCGCATCCTGAGGCGCACACGCTTTTTTCCATTGCGCCCGGAGCCCGACCGCCAAGGCTGAAGCGAATGCCGTCCCTCGACGCCGATTTGCCGCTCACGCCCTCCCGCACCCGCGCCCTGCTGGAACAGCTAGGCCACCTGCCCCGCAAGCCGCTGGGCCAGAACTTCCTCATCGACGGCAACATCGTGCGCAAGTCCCTCGCTATGGCGCAAATTGGCGCTGGCGATACCGTCGTGGAGGTCGGCCCCGGGCTCGGCACCCTCACCCGCGCGCTGCTCGCCGCCGGTTGCGAAGTCCACGCGGTGGAGCTGGACACCCGCCTCGCCGCCCACCTGCGCGATACCCTGGGCGAAAACGCCCCCGAGCCGGTGCCCACCTTCCACCTCAAGGAAGGCGACGCGGTCGACTTCCCGCTCGGCCACCTCACGCTCCAGCCCGAGCAGGATTACAAGATCGTGGCCAACCTGCCCTACGCCATTACCAGCCCCTGGCTCGACGAAGTGATGCAGCAGCCCGGCCGCCCCTCCCGCCTCGTGCTGATGATGCAAAAGGAAGCCGCCGACCGCCTCACCGCCCCCTGCGGCCACAAGCACTATAGCGCGATCACCATCTTTCTGCAGAGCGCCTACCGCGAATTCGGCCGCCACGCCGTCTCGCGCCAGTGCTTCTACCCTGTACCCGGCGTCGACTCCGTGCTGCTCGGCCTCGAACGCCTGCCCGAGCCCCGCTATTTCACTGAAGCCGCCCGGCACGCCATCCGCCAGATCTTCACCCAGCGCCGCAAACAGATCGGCGCACTGGTGCGGGGCGAGGCCGCCCTCGAAGCCTGGCTCGCCACCGCCGCAGCCTCCCACGGCGTCAAGAGCACCGACCGCCCGGAAGTCATCCCCCTCCCCGCCTGGCAACTCCTGGCCGAGCTGGCGTAAGTGGGCGACACGGCTCCCTCAGCCCTCGATTCGTCACCCGTGTGACGGTTTGCTGCGCTCCCCGTCGCAAGGAGCGGCAAATTTTTACATTTGGCGCAGCGATTTTGCGTCGAAGAGCGACCTAAGTTTTATCCTAATCCTGTTCACCCCGCAAAGCCGATTATCTTTACGAAAAGGCGAAGGGCAGGAGATGAGCGATTTTGGCTTGCTTTGGGTGCGGTGCCCGGGCATTTTGATACTTTTTCAACTTTCGGAGGAAACATGCCGCGCGAACACATCATTTTGGAATGCACCGAAGCCCGCAAGGAAGGTAAGCGCCCCTCGCGCTACAACTCTTCCCGCGACAAGAAGAAGCAGCAAGGCCGTATGGAGAAGAAGAAGTACAACCCGGCCCTGAAGCGCTACACGCTGCACCGCGAAATCAAGTAACGCGTTGGTCTGCAGATACTTTAAAGGCGAGGATTGCTCCTCGCCTTTTTTTGTTTCCAAATTTTGGTTGGTTTAAGCTTATTCGTCCCCGGGTGGGAGCGGGTCGGCCCCTGCGTCGTCCGAAGGCTTGCGGCGGGAGGCTTTCCAGCCCGCCTTATGGTTGCGGATCCAATCGAGCAAGGCGCGCTCAAAACCGATGTCTTTGCCCGCCTTCTCGGATTCGATCCACTTGTGGCGCAGGATTTCCTCCCGTTCCGCCAAGAACTCCTGATACAGGCTCGACCGCTTCACGAAATCGTGGCGATCCTCCGGTGTCTGGCGTGATCGGGTCATGGGGGTGTTTTCGAAAAGGACTGTACGTGGCTGGATCAACAGTGTTCGTATTTACCTACGGCAATATACAGCTAAAATCCCGTCCTGCACGCCTAAAGCGATAGCACTAAGATTTGTGCGACCTTTTTATGGGCCAGAAAAGATTTGACGCCAAATCAGGCCTGCGCGTTCAAGTTTTTCCAGACGGCACGGGCGATGGTCTGGAAGGTTTGGGCGGTCGGCGAGTCCGGTTGCGAAACCGTAAGCGGGATCCCGTGGTCGCCCCCCTCGCGCACTGCCTGTTCGAGCGGCACCTGGCCGAGCACGTCGGTCTCGAGCGCGGCGGCGGCCAGCTTGCCCCCGCCTTCGCCAAAGATCGCCTGACGACCGGCGGGCGTTTCGAGGTAGGCCATGTTTTCCACCACCCCAAGCAGCGGCACGTTGACCTTCTCGAACATCCGCGCGCCCCGGCAGGTGACTTCGACCGCCGCGCGCTGTGGGGTCGTGACGATCACCGCACCGTCGACCGGGAAGATCTGCACCAGCGAGAGCTGCGCGTCGCCCGTACCCGGCGGCAAGTCGACCACCAGCACATCGAGGTCGCCCCACTCCACGTGTTGCGCAAACTGCTGGATGGCCTGGTTGACCATCGGGCCGCGCCACACCACCGGCGCGTTGTCGTCGACCAGCAAGGCCATCGACATCACGCTGACGCCGAAGTTGACCGGCGGGATCAGCTTTTCGTTCTGGATCTCCGGGCGCTGGCCTACGCCCATCATCAGCGGCACGGAGGGGCCGTAAATATCGCAGTCGAGCAGGCCCACGCGGCTGGTGCCATTGGCCTCGCTCAGCACTTGCTCCAGCGCACAGGCGAGGTTGACCGCCACGGTGCTCTTGCCCACGCCGCCCTTGCCGCTGGCCACCGCGATGACCTTCTTCACGTTCTTCAGCGGGCCTTCCTGCTTTTCGCCGCCCACGGTGCCGGTGCTGCCCTTGGGCGCCGTCACGGCCACGTGGCAATGAACCGCGCGCATACCGGGCAAGGCGCCAAGCACCTGCTCCACATTGTCCTTCAGGGTTTTCGGCACCTTCGGGTCAGACGTTGTCACCGCCAGGTTTACGTGGACATGGTCACCGTGCACTTCGAGGCTCTGGATGAGGCCGAAGGAGATGATGTCGCGGCTGAAACCGGGGTATTTGACCTGCTTGAGGGCTTCGCGGACTTGGTTTTCGGTCAGCATGGGAAAAATCGGAAAAATTGCGGGCGCTTGCGCGGCCTGAAGGTTCAGCGGTAGTCCGACCGGTCCAGTCTGTCAACGGGCATTTGATTTGCGGAGTGGCGCAACGTGGCCCATATTCCTGACCATGCGAGTGTATCGGAATGTGTTGAGCTACGTAATGGGTTTGATCCTGTTGGCGATGCTGGGGTTTTCCCCCTTGCGCGCCCAGGGTGACAACATCGGGACTGTCTCTGGTAATGTACAGCGCATCAGCCTCACGCTTGAGGCCAACGACGATGCGTCGCTGGAGCTGGCCCGCCAGGCCTTCCGCCTGCACGGCGGTTACGACGTCAAAGCCAGCGGGCGCACGCAGTTTACCTTCCGCTTTGAGCGCGGGCAGGGCAACAACGTCGCCATCGCCATCCTCAGCAATGGGCAGGAGCTGGCACGCCAAAGCTTCTCCGGCCGCAGCTGGAGCGAAGCGCTGGCGAAGGCTGCCGACTACGGCGTCGCCCGCACCTCCGAAACCGGGCGCGGCTTCTTCAATTCACGCCTCGCCTTTGTCTCCCGCCGCACCGGCGAGCGCGAAATCTACGTGAGCGATCTGCTCTTCCGCGAGGCCCGCCAACTCACTTCCGACAAGTCCGAGTGCCTCGTGCCCGACATCTCGCCCGACGGCTCTTCGCTGCTCTACACCAGCTACCACCGCAACGGCTTCCCCGACATCTACCGCATCAACCTCGCCAACGGCGAGCGCAAGGTCTTCGCCAGCTTCCGCGGCGTAAACACCGGCCCCAGCTACAGCCCCAACGGCGACCGCGTGGCCATGATCCTCAGCGGCAGCGGCAACTCCGAGCTTTACGTGGCGCGGGCCGACGGCTCCGGCCTGCAACGCCTCACCAGCACGCGCGGCCTCGAGGCCGACCCCACCTGGTCCCCCGACGGCCAACGCATCGCCTACACCTCCGATGAGGCCGGCTCCCCCCAGATCTACACGATCAACGCCAACGGCCAAGGAGCCCGCCGCCTGCCCACCAACCTCAGCGGCAACTGCTCCGAGCCCTCCTGGAACCCCGTCGATGGCGACAAGATCGCCTTCACGGCGGCCGCCGGCGGCGAATTCGAAGTTGCGATCTACAGCTTCTCCGAAGGCAAGAGCACCTGGGTCAGCCGCGGCCCCGGCGACGCCGTCCACCCCATCTGGCTCAACGACGGGCGCCACCTCATCTACACCGAGCGCACCAAGCAACGCGCCCGCCTGATGGTGCTCGACACCGAGACCGGCAAATCCACCGTCCTCAGCCCCAACAACTTCCCCAACAGCGAAATGGCCGACGTCATCTACCTCGGCCGGTAGGAAGGGGATGGATTGAACAGGAGTTAAAAAGAGTTAAAAGGAGTTTCTACACAAGCTTCTGACGGGAGGGAACAGAGAACGCGAGGCAGTCAGGTATACCTCTTTCTGATTTACCTTCGCTACCTTCTATAATTCCCTGGCTGGGAACTCTTTTTCACTCCTTTTAACTCCTGTTCCAAATTTCCTATCCTTACAGGTAGCAGATGCTTTTCGCGATTTCGTTCTCCTTGTCGGCTCCGCAGAGGGCGGCGACGAGGGCGAGGCCAAAGCGTGTGGCCGTGCCGGCACCACGGCTAGTGATGAGTTGCCCGTCGATCACCACCGCAGAGTTTTCGTCGATCTCGCTCAGCTCTTCGGCGGCGGAAAAGTGGGCGGTGTAGCGCTTGCCGCCCAGGACGCCCGCATCGAGCAGCACCAGCGGAGCGGCGCAGATGGCCCCGATCAGGCGACCACTCTCGGCCTGCGTTTGCAGGATCTTGTGCACGAGTGGGTTACCTCGCAGCACTTTGTGGCTGGGGCCGCCGGGGACGATCACGGCGTCGTAGGTCTCATCGGCGACTTCTTCCAGAAAGGCATCCGCCTGCCAGCGCATCTGGTTGCGGCCTTCGGTCAGGAGTTCGTCGTGCGTGGTCGCGACGACGACTTTCAGGTCGGCGCGGCGCAGGAGGTCGATCGGCGCGGCGGCCTCCATTTCTTCAAATCCGGGGGCGATAATAACAAGAGCTTGGGCCATGGGAAACTAGTCTTCGAGGGTGGAGAATTGGGCGGAGACAGGCACGACCAACGGTTGAGGGGGCTGGCCGACTGCAAAGTTAAGAACCGTCTCCCAATATAGCGTACCGGCCACGTCGGGCAAATCATTGTGTCCAGCCGTGTCGGCGTAGAGCGTCTCGACCGGCCCGGCGAGCGCCGCCGCCAGCTTCTCCGCGTGGTCAAAAGGCACAATACGATCCTGCTTGCCGTGGAGCACCAGGGCCGGGCATTGGATGTCCCTTGCGCGGGCGAGGTTGTCGAACATGTCCCAGAAGGTGATGCGGAAAGGGAACTTCACCCGCACGATGCTGGCGAACGCCGTTTCGAGGATCAGGCGGTCGCAGGGCACTTGGGAGGCAAGATGGCAAGCCGGTCCGCTGCCCAGCGAGCGCCCCCAGATCACGATCTGCTGCGGCTCGTAGCCCTGATCGAGCAAATACTGGTAGCTGGCTTCCGCCGTGGCCAAGGTGCCGGACTCGCTCGCCTTGCCGCCGCTCTGGCCGTACCCGGGGTAATCGGGCGCGCAGACGGTGAAGCCGTAGGCCTTGAGGGCATCAATCCGGCGCTGCACGTAGCCCAGGTCGGTCGCGTTGCCATGGAAGTAGAGCACGACCCGCTCTTCCGCCCCCGGCAGCCGCTGGATCACCTCCGCCGGCGACGGCTCCTGCAGCGTCAGAACAAACTGCCCGGCGCCCCCCGGCAGCTCCAGCCGGCGGTAAAGCGGCTCCGCAAAGGTGTAGGAAGGCTCCGGCGCCGGGAAGACCAGCCGTGGCGCAACCAGCCAAAGCACAAGGTTGAACAGGAGATACAGGGCGAGCAACAGGGCAACAATTCGGAACCAATCCATGCAGGCGGATCACGCTAGGGTTGCCATCTCCCCATGGCGAGCGCAGAAAAGGAGGACCGTATGTCGGCCCAACGATCCACCTTGCCCTACGCCACCCTCGGCCAACGCCAACTGCAGGCCGAGCCCGTGATTACGCGCCTGATGACGGCCGCGCTCGAACACCCCGGCATCCTCTCCCTCGCCGCCGGCTTTACCGACAACGCGGTGCTGCCCGTCGATACCGTGGCCGAGGCCGCGCGTGACCTGGCCGAAGGCGGGCTGGTGGAGTCGCTGCAATACGGGCTCAACCGCGGTCGCCCGGCCCTGCGACAGGCCGTGCTCGAGATGTTGCGCGCCTTCCCCGGCGAAGCTGGCCTCGATGTGTCGACCAGCGAGGTGCTCATCACCAACGGCTCGCAACAGGCGCTCTACCTGACCGTGCAACTACTCTGCGACCCGGGTGACATCGTGCTGGTGCAGGCCCCCAGCTATTTTGTGTTTCTGGAGCTGCTACGCGGCCTCGGCGTGCGCGCCCTGTCGGTGCCCACCTGGCCGGACGGCCGGATCGACCTCGGCGCACTGGAAGGGCTGCTACAAGACTTGCGCGAATCCCGCGAGCTGAGCCACGTGAAGCTGCTCTACCTGATGGGCGTCTTCGCCAACCCCTCCGCCCGCAGCATCGACGAGACGGACAAGCTGGGGCTCGCGGAGCTGTTGCGCGGCCTCGGCCAGCCGCTGCCCGTGATCGAAGACATGGCCTACCGCGAGCTGTATTTTGGCCGCCCCTACCCCGCGCGCAGCATGTTGAGCCTGCCCGAGTGGAACGACCTGCCCCTGCTCTACAGCGGTTCGTTTTCGAAGTCTTTCGCCTCCGGCCTCAAGACAGGCTACGTCGTCAGCCGCCAGCACGAATGGATCGAAGGCATGGCGCGGATCAAGGGCCACCAGGACTTCGGCACCGCCAACTACGCCCAGGCCCTGCTCGAACGCCTGTGGCAGCGCGGCGAATACCAGACGCAGCTCAAGCGCGTGCGCCCCCACTACCAGCACAAGATGCAGGTGCTCCAGCAGGCCTTGATCGACGCAGGCCTACGGGAATTGGGCTGGCACTGGGAGGCACCCGAAGGCGGTCTGCTGATGTGGCTGGAGGGGCCCAAAGGCTTCGATACCCGCATCGACTCGCCCTTTTACAAGGCCTGCCTCGAACGCGAGGTGATCTACGTGCCCGGCGACCTCTGCTTTGCCGAAGGTGCGCCCCACCACGCCGTGCGCCTCAGCTTCGGCACCCTCAGCGAAGACAACCTGCAGGAAGCCGCCCGCCGCTTCGTCGCCGCTGCCAAGGCCGTGTCGTAGCAGTCGGGCGCTGGGAGTTTACCAGAAAAAACACAAAAGGAAGAGAGTCAGGAAATATCTTGGAGTGTGCGACGGTCTCTGGTCTCTCCTCCCATGCTTTAAAATGGTAGGTCGTTCTGCCCGTCTCCTGAATTCAAGATCAGAACCCGCGTCACGTCCTCCCACCTTTTGTGTTTTCTGTGCTTTTTGTGGTTAAACCCACTTCAGACTCCCGGATCCCCGCCTCTATCCATCACGTTCCCGACCCTTTTTCTGCCTTCTCCGGTCTACCATACCGGCTCGCAGACACCGCCTAAATTGCGCCGATGGGCTTGTCGAGCAGAGGCAGCATCACGCCCTTGCGGAAGAGCGTTACCTGCCCGGTGCTGGCGCTGACGCAGATGCTCAGGCAGTCCGCCGCCTGGGTAATCGCAGCCGCCGCGCTGTGGCGCGAGCCGTAGCCACTGGGCAGGTTGGCGTAATATTCACTGGGTGCGTGGATGAGGCTGCCGGCGCTCTCGATTACGCCGTCTCCCCGAATCACCCAGCCGCCGTCGACGACCGAAAACTCCTTGATCGTCTCGTCCATGAACGGGTTGAGCACGTTGCGCTCTTCCTCGCGGTAGCCGTAAAAGGGGTTGAGCACGAGCGGCTTGACCATCGTGTTGACCCGCCGGGCGTCGCCCAGCACAAACAACGTACCCACCGGCTTGCCTTCGCGGCCCTCCACCGCCAGCTCGGTCGCAATCGCGATCATGCGCTCGACCACTTCCACCTTCACGTCTTTGGGCAGCAGGTCGTTTTCGCGGTCGATCACACTCTGGAATTCGCGCTCGATATCGACCACCATCACTGTATCGAGCTGGTTGCTCGACGGGATGCCGCCGACGCAGCACAGGCGGTCGCTGTATTTGAAAAGACCGCGAGTGAGGCCGATCAGGATGGCGCTGCGCACCTGCGAGAGGCGTTGGCGCGAAAAACTGCGCACCTCGACCACCGCCTCGACCGAAGAATTCGCGGGCAGGCGGTCCGACGCGGCCCGGCTGACGAGGATCGTGCGGTAGTTCGGGATGTCGTCCGTCATCTCGATCCCTCCGGCAAAGGTGTCGCTGAAGACGAGCACGGCCTGGCAGTTGGCCTCGCGGGCAATCTTCTCCGCCTCGCGCAAAATGATGCGGTTGAAGCGGTTCTGGCGGCGCTCCGGCTTGGCCAGCAGGCCGCCGAAGGCCATGAAGACGCGCTCCTGAAAAGTCTGCGTGTCAGGCGCTTCGATCAGGCTCTGCACCATCAACTGGTCGCGGAAGAGCCGGGCGAGCGAGGCCAGCACGTTGAGGTAGTTCTTCTCCCCCTCGGAGGCGAGCAGGAGGAAGATCAGCCGCACCTCGTCGTAGTCTTCCGCGCCCTCAAATTTGAGCCCCGCCGGCACGCGCCCGATGGCGAAGAGGTAGGGGCGCTTCATCTTCACGCGCAAGTGCGGCATGGCCACCCCGTGCCCGAGGTAGGTCGTCATGTTGCGCTCGCGCGAGACGAGATCGTCGGCAATACGGCTGGCGTCCAGCTCGTCGGAGAGCCGGAAGAGGGACACGTTCAACAGTTCGAGCAGCGCGCCCCGCAGGTCGTGGCTCTCGATCTCGATGATCCGCGTCTTCGTGATGTAACGATCCAGTCGCATGCTGCTGCAGCCGCCGCGGTGGGCCGACGGTCGGCCAATCGTATCACCCCATCACGGGGCCAGTGTTTACTTGTCCCACTCCAGCGCGCCCTTGCGCAGTTCGTAGGCGAGCCCTGCCACCACCAACAGCACAAAGACCATCACCGGCCAGAAGATCGCCAGGTTTTGGCTCAGGAAATCGCGGTAGATCAGGACGCCGGGGATCAGGAAAACCACTTCGATGTCGAACAGGATGAACAACATCGCCGTCACATAAAATTTGACGCTGAAGCGGGCTTCAGGCGGGCCTTCGGCTTCGAGACCGCACTCGTAGGCGCTGTCCTTGATGCGGCTGGTAGCCGCACGCTGTCCGAAGATGTGGCTGGCAATGATGATGCCCAGCGCCATCACGACGGCGAGGAGGATTTGCACCAAGACGGGTAGATATGCTTGCAAGTCCATGGGAAGCGGTGGTCAGTCAGACTTCGCGGATCGACTACTCTCGGCAGCTTGCAGAAATAAAGCAACCGCAAAGCGGGAGAATCTGGAGACGGAGCCAGCCTTTTACGTGGTTTTTCAAGGCTTGAGCTTGAAGACCTTGGCCCGGTCGGCCAAGGGCTCGCCCAGCTGCAGCTCGTAGGCATAATCGAGCTGGGGCATCAACCGGGGCAGCGGGCGAAAGCCGGCCGATTCGCGGTCGTCACTGATCTCCTTCGCCACCACCGCGTCGAGCACCACCGGGTCGACCGACGCCAGCAGGCGCGGCTGCGAGCGCACGTAGAGGTGGTTGAAAGCGGGCCCGCCGATAAACTGGTAATACTGGAGCGACACAATGCTCAGCGCCCAGGTGTCCTGCATCTCCGGGATGGCCGCAATTTCGGCCACCGCCACCGGCGCGTTGCTGGAGCTGACAAAAAAGCGGCTGTTGTTGCTCACGTTCCAGAGGGTCGCATTGACCATCGCCCCGTTGAGGCCGAGCGACGAGTGATCCGTCACCACCGGGAGATTGATCCAGAAGTCGACCTGGGTCAGCAGCGGCTCGGGCAGGTAGCTTTTGCGGTCCTCCGGGTCTTCGACCGAGATGTCGGTCTCAGGCGTCACCACCCGGCCCAGCGGGTTGATCACCTCCTTGGGCAGCGGGCTGTCGTAATACCAGCGGTTGTTGTAATAGCGCCCGGTATCGAGCGAGATGACCGGCACGCCGTGGAAATTGTTACCCACCTCGCTGCGTTGCGAGAGCAGCGGCAGGTAGCCCGAATCCCTCAGCGCACGCTCCCGCTGGTCGACGATAAAGATTTCGCCCCGCTGGAAGCCCCGACGCTCAAGCGATTCGATGGCGGCGAGGGTCAACGCCTGCGGCGTGCGCAGGCCGGGCCCGGAGTTGGTGTAGACCTTGATCCCCACCCTCCGGCGCTCGCCGGGCGAAAGCTGCTTGCCCGTGCGATGCTCGAAGGCCCCGAAGATCGCCTCGACCGATTCCTCGTAGCTCGGCGCGTCGAAATGCGCGAGCGGCGCTTCCCAGACGAGGCCGCGAAAAGCCGAGCGTTCGTCTTCATACCCCCAAAAGACCTGGGCACATGCCACGCATGTTCCCAAGATCATTGCCAAGATGCAGCCAAGTCTTTTCACTATGAGTCGAATTGCCAGAGTGGGCGAATAACCTATCATGTCGAACCGTCGGGAAAAGCTCTTTCGTGGATTCCTTTTGGGAACCACCCTTCTGCTAGGTGCAGCCTGCGCAGAAAAACCCCCGACGCCGCAAGAAGTTGTGGATGAGGCTCGGGGTTTTGTCCGCGCCGGCCAGATCGACGCCGCGGTCACGCGCCTCGAAACCTACCTCGACCAGCATCCGGGAACGTTGCTCGTCGTCGAGGAAATTGCGACCATCGCCTCCCAATCGGGGGACGACATGCTCGCCGCCATCTATTACGAACAGCTCGCCAGCCTCCGGCCCAGCGACCCCGTGCCCCTGCTCTTTGCTGCCGACGCGCTCAACGACGCGGGCGACCCCAAGGGCTCCGTGCTGCTCTACCAGCGCTATCTGGAGCGCGAGCCGGAAGACGATGCCGCCTGGATCCTCCTCGCCGAGCAGTTTCTGGAGCTGAACCAGCGCCGCAACGCGATCGACGCCTACCTGCGCGCCAACAACCTTCGCCCCCGCGCGCAAACCCAGCTCGCCATCGGGCGCCTCTACCTCGGGGCCGGCAACTTTGCCCAGGCACAGCAGTGGTTTGCCCAAGCCATCGACGGCGGCTCCGACAATATCCGCCGCGACGCCCTCGCCGGCCTGCTGGAGACCGCAGCCCGCGCCAACCGCCTCGGCGACGCCCTGATGCTGGCCGACCAACTGGCACTGGAATTCCCCGAAGCCCTCGAAGAGCCCAACGTTGCCGACCTCGTGGGCCAGCTGCGGCAATGGCGCCAACGCCAAGACGAAGCCCTTGCCGCCGCCGAAGAACTGGCGCGCCGCCAAGCCGAACCTCAACCTGAGCCCGAGGCAGAACCAGAGCCGGAACCCGCGACCCCCGAACCGGAGCCCGTCGCCGAGACACCACCGACGGCCCCCTCCGAACCGACACCGCCGACCCAGCCGGTGGCGCAAGCGCCCGCTCCTCAACCCGCCCCCACGCCGGCCCCACCTGCCGCAGAGCCCGAACCGGCTCCCGTCGCTGTCACCCCGGCGCCTGAACCGGAGCCGGAGCCAGTGGCCGAAGCCGAACCCGAGCCGGCAGAGACCCCGCAGCAGCCGCCGGACATGCGTACGGCCACCTACGGCCAGGCGCTCGCCTGGGCCCGCCGTCAGCGCGACGAAGGCAACCTCAACGACGCCATCCGCTATTACACCCGCGCGCTGACCGTCAACGACAGCCAGGCCGAAGTGTGGTTCGAGCTCAGCGACACGTATTTTACCTCCGGCCAGTATTCCTGGG
Source organism: Verrucomicrobiota bacterium JB022 (assembly GCA_030673845.1). Classification (NCBI taxonomy): domain Bacteria; kingdom Pseudomonadati; phylum Verrucomicrobiota; species Verrucomicrobiota bacterium JB022. The sequence goes on along the minus strand of JAUTCQ010000006.1, from coordinate 112,710 downwards.
CCCGTGCCTCCGCCAACGAAGCCGCCCGCCGCGCCCCGACCGACCCGAAATACGCCCTGCAGGTCGTGCGCGTGCAGCAAAATACCCTGCGCCCCGAGCAGTTGATCGGCGCCCTGCTGGAGGCACGCGACCGCTTCCCGCAAAGCCCCGAAATCGCCCTCACCCTTGCCCGCGCCTACCGGCAGTTGACGAAGGACACCAGCAGCGCCCGCCGCCTCTACCGCGAATTCCTCCAACTCGCCCCCATGACCCACCCCCAGCGCGACCTCGCCGAGCGGGAGCTGCGCAGCCTGTAACCACGGCTCTACGTGGATGCCCAAAAGTGGCAGGCGGTGGACGCATGTTCGCTCGCATTATCCCTCTCCACCCGCTGAGTCCCTGAATCAGCCTCAGCGGCACGCCCTCCGGGGTGCAAGCATTGTCACGGCATCGTCCAGGAAGCCAGAGGCTTGTCACTATTCTAGCCCGGGGTCGAGGACCGCAAGGTCCGATACCCCGGGAAGGTCACTCAACACAAACTGCACCCCGGAGCGAGTGCCGCCGCCGAGCGCAAGGTGCTACCTCCTCTCGAAAACGCTCCGTTTTACTCTCGCCACCCTCTTTTGCCGAAATTGGCTCACCCAACCGCGTTGGAGGTGACAAACAGCTGAAAATCGTCGCCGAAAAGTTTCATGCCAAGGTGCGCAAAGCCTCCTGCCCCTACCCCGTAAGACCCCGTGAAGGGCAGAAGTTATTACACTTGCTCACATTTCGATGTGAATAAGTGCGAATAAGTGGCAATAACTTGACCTTCCCTTTCACCTGCAGATGTACCTAAATCCCTCGGTTTGCCTCCTCGAAACCAGTGCAGGCATTTGCACGTTTATTTCTCTGCCGCTAGAATTCCCTGATGCCCCTGATCAGTCGCCAGTCGATTGAAGACCTCAAAGCCCGGATCAACATCTACGACGTGGTGTCGCCGGTGGTCACACTCAAGCGCAATGGCAAGAACTGGGTCGGCCTCAGCCCCTTCTCCCACGAAAAGACGCCCTCCTTTTACGTCTTGCCCGACAAGGGGATCTACAAGTGCTTTTCCAGCGGGCTGGCGGGCGACATCTTCTCCTTCCTCGAAGAGCAGGAAAAGCTGACCTTCCACGAAGCCGTGGAGGCACTTGCCGAGCGCTTCCACATCGAGCTGCAATACGAGCAGGGCCAGGGCCCCGACCCGCAACTGCGCTCCCTGCGGCAAGAACTGCTCGCAATCCACGACTACGCGGCCGACTTCTTCCACCGCGCCTTTCTCGCCGAGCACGAGCACAGCCAGCAGGTGCGCACCTACTGGCAGGAGAAACGCGGCTTCACGCTCGACCTCGCCAAAGAGTTCAAGATCGGCTTTGCCCCGCCCCAAGGCACCAAGCTCAACGAGCTGCTCGTGCAGAAAGGCTTCTCCGACGACGCCCTGCGCCAGTGCGGCCTCTTTTACGCCCGCGACCACGTCTCCGACCCGCGCCGCTGGCTCAACCGCTTCCGTGGCCGCCTCATGGTGCCTATCCGCAACTACCAAGGCCAAGTCATCGCCTTCACCGCGCGCCAGCTCGACTTGACGCCCGAAGACGACCCGGCGCGCGAGGCCAAATACATCAACAGCCCGGAGACGCCCCTCTTTCACAAAAGCCAGCTCGTCTTCAACCTCGAACGCGCGCGCGAACATGTAGAGGACGCCGGCGCCTTCACCATCGTCGAAGGCCAGCTCGACGCCCTGCGCTGCTGGACCAGCGGGATCAAGGCCGCCATCGCCCCGCAGGGCACCTCCATCACCGAAGACCAGATGCGCCTCCTGCGCCGCTACAGCGAGCGCGTGGAAGTCGTGCTCGATGGCGACAACGCGGGGCGCAAGGGCGCGCTGCGTATGCTGCCGCTCGCCTTCAAGGCGGGGCTCGAAGTGCGCTTCATCCCCCTGCCCGACAAGACCGACCCCGACGACCTCCTGCGCAACGGCGGGCGCGAAGCCTGGGAAGACTGCCGCAAACAAGCCGTCGAAGCCATCCCCTTTGCCGCCCGCGCCTCCCTGCCCCGCCTCGACGCCAGCCCACAGGAGCGCACCAACGCCCTGCAGCAGCTATTTGCCATCATTGCCGAGTGCGAGCAACAGGCACTCCAGAACGCCTACCTCGAACAGGCCGCCGAGTGCCTGCACCTCGATCTGGCGGCGGCGAAGATCGATTTCCAACGCTTTCAGGCCGCCCGAAACCGGGGCCAGCCTACGCCTGTCACAGCTACACCCGCGCTGCTAACAGATAAAACAGCGAATGGCAAGTTGACATCAATCGAAAAAGATCTACTTTGGCTCATTTTGCGGGACTCGCGTCTGGCAGCCCTGGTCGCCCCTATCCTGGATTATGACTGGATCGACCGCTCCACCTTGGAAGGACAACTGCTGGAACGGTTCCTGGCCGCCGCACGCGAAGGCATTTGGGAGGACTCACAACAAAGTGACGCACTACTTGAAACGAAAGAAGAACGGCATTGTTTTTACAATTGCCTCGCTGAAGAACGCGACGTTGAGGAACACGACCTCATCGCTTGGGCCAAGCATGCCTGCCTGCGCGCCGTCCACCGTGGTCTGAAGGGCCAACTGGAGCACCTGACGCGGCAAGTGCAAAACCTGCCTCCCCAGGAGACCGACACTTTGCGAAAACTGCTCGCCCAGCGCAAAGAACTGCTCCAGCTCCGCGCCGACCCCTCTCGCCTGCTGCCCGCCGAACTCTCGGCATAAAGCCTTACGCAATCCCTTTACCGTCCGATTTTCCTTTTAAGCATGTCAACCGATTCTGCCAGCGCCCAATCTGCCGACAAGAAAGCCCCCGCCAAGAAAAAGCCGGAAGCCAAAAAGGCCCCGGCCAAGAAGGCGGTGGCAAAGCCGGCACCCGCGGCGGCCAAGACCGCCACGGCCCCCGTCAAATCCGCCCCCCGCAAGGAAGCCAAGACCGCCGTCGATGTCGCCGCTTCCCGCCAGGGCGAGATGAACGAACGCGTGACCGTGCTCATCCGCAAGGCCAAGGCCCAAGGCTACCTGACCTACAAGGATATCAACGACGAGCTGCCCGACCAGCTGGAGAGCGCCAACGAGATCGAGAACATCATCACGATCCTCGAAAACCTCGAAATCGACATCATCGATACCGAGGAAGTGGAGCTCTACAAGCAGCGCCTCGAAGAGCACAATGAAGAAGAAATGCGCATCGCCCAACAAGAGACGTTGGACGACCCGGTGCGCATGTACCTCAAGCAAATGGGCCAGGTGCCCCTGCTCACCCGCGAGCAGGAAGTCGCCATCTCCAAGCGCATCGAAGCCGCCGAGCAGAAGGCGACCGATATCCTCTTCTCCACCGCCTTTACCAAGGACTTCCAGAAAGAGCTCGCCCAAAAGCTGCTCGACAAGGAAGAACGCTTCGACCGCGTGGTGCTCGACAAAAAGATCGAGAGCCGCGAAGGCTACTACGAAGAGCTGCAAGAGCTGGTCAACGAGATCACCGTGCTCGAAAAAGACCTCGACCTCATCTGGGCCGGCTTCTGGAAGGAAGAAGAAGGCACCCCGGCGCGCGACAAGGCCTTCGCCAAGTACCAAAAGCACGTCGAAAAGCTCAAGCCCCTCTTCAAGCGCTTCTGCTTCAAGCTCAAGGTGTCCGAGGAATACCTCGAAACCCTCGAGCCCCTCATTCGCGAAATTTCCGACCTCGTGGAGAGCATCGACCTCGCCGGCCGCGCCAACACCCGCCGCCGACGCGCGATCGACGTCAACCGCGTGGAGCGCCGCCTCAAGGAGATCCACCACCAGCTCCGCGTCGAGCCCCGCGCGTTCCTCGACATGATCCGCGAGACCCGCAAGGCCATGCGCCAGGCCCACCGCGCCAAGACCGAAATGGTCGAAGCCAACCTGCGCCTCGTCATCTCCATCGCCAAGAAGTATACCAACCGCGGCCTCTCCTTCCTCGACCTGATCCAGGAAGGCAACATGGGCCTGATGAAGGCGGTGGAAAAGTTCGAGTACCGCCGCGGCTACAAGTTCTCCACCTACGCCACCTGGTGGATCCGCCAGGCCATCACCCGCTCGATTGCCGACCAGGCCCGCACCATCCGCATCCCGGTCCACATGATCGAGACGCTCAACAAGGTGATGCAGGTGCAAAAGCAACTCCTCCAGGAGCTCGGCCACGAGCCCACCGCCGAGGAAGTGGCCGAAGAGATGGACCTGCCCGTCGAGCGCGTGCAGCAGATCATGAAAATGGCCCAGCAGCCCATCTCGCTGCAAAGCCCCGTGGGCGATTCCGACGACACCAACTTCGGCGACTTCATCGAAGACAAGGGCGCGGAAAATCCCTACGACATGACGGCCTACAGCCTCCTGCGCGAAAAGATCATGGACGTGCTCGACAGCCTGACCGACCGCGAGCGCCGCGTGCTCTCCCTGCGCTTCGGCCTCGTCGACGGCTACAGCCGCACGCTGGAAGAAGTCGGCAAGCAATTTAACGTGACCCGCGAACGTATTCGCCAGATCGAGGCCAAGGCGTTGCGCAAGATGCGCCACCCCACCCGCCTCCGTCAGCTCCACGGCTTCTTCGAGCCCGAACACGTCAAAAACCAGCTCGAAGCCCAGTCGTAATCTCGCCCGTGAAAATAGCCTGCAACTAATGCGGGCTATTTCACGTTTTACAGACCGGCCGAAATCACTATGTTTTTCAATACCATGCCTGCCATTTCACCCGCGTTCATCCAGAACCTGAACATGACCGAGCTGCTGATCATCCTCCTGATCGTGCTCGTCCTCTTTGGTGCCAAGCGCCTCCCGGACCTCGCGCGCAGTCTCGGCAAGAGCATGCAGGAGTTCAAGAAGGCCACCCGCGACGTGCAGGAAGACTTCCAGAACGCCATGGACAGCGCCAACCAGGAATCGGATAACGCCAAGGCCAAACAAGCCCAGGCCCCGGCCAACACCGCAGCCGCCAAGGAAACTACTCCCGCCCCGGCCCCCACCGCGCCCGAACATAGCGCCAAGCAGGCCTAAAGCCGGTCTCCATTCTTTTCACTTTACCGCGCAGGATTCCCAAAAGGGATCCTGCGTTTTTTGTGTGTAATCGGTTTTCACCGTCAGAAGTAACTATAGCTTGCTTTTCATAGACCTAGCGCCATAACGGCAATCAATGAGCAAAATTTATTGTTGTAAGTTTTTGTCTGCCTTCGGAATCACACTGGTGCTGGCAAATTCGTGTGCCTACGGCATCACGTTTGAAGCCATGGGTGATTTTTCCGGAGAGTTTCCGAAATATCCTGGCGCAGCCGGGCTCAGTGCTGACGGAACGGTTGCCTATTTTACTGGAATCTATGGAGAACAGCCCAGCAATAACCCTGGAGGAGGTGTCGTGACAGGCCAAAGCGCCTATCGGGTCCAGTGGGGCCAGCCAGGAGCCACACCAATCATCTCCACCCAAATCCAAGGCGGCTTCGAAGCCTTTTCGACGGACAGCTCTGGAAATACCGCCTATGGACGCCTGTTCGGAGAAGGCATTGTACAATGGAAACAAGGCCAAGGCACCCAACGTCTTACGGAGCTGGAGAACGCGCTCACCCCCTCTAGCGGCCCCTCTCTGTACTCCCTCAGCAAGATGAGTGGAGACGGAAACTGGATCACCGGAACCACCTCTCTTAGTGCTTCCACCATCTTCCGCTGGTCCACTGCCACCAACACCCTGGAGACCTACACCAACACCGATTACGAGATTACTCGGGTGCATGGAGTCAACCAGAACGGCTCCGTTATGGCAGGTAGTGCCTGGAATTGGATGGAGGCCCCCACTCCGGTAATCTGGACCGAAGCAAGCGGCTTCACGACGTTGAGCACTGGCAACGGTGAAGCACTAGCAGTCACCCGCGACGGTATGACTGCGATTGGTCACTTGAACGGGTTTGGTTTCCAATGGAGTGCCGAGTCCGGGACCACTATGCTGGAAGGCTTCGCCGACAGCACTGCAAGCAGAGCTAACGCCATCGACGATAGTGCCACATTCGTGGTAGGCTCTGCATCTTTTGGTGAAGCGACCGAAGCCGTTATTTGGATTAATGGTCAGATCTATAGCCTGTATGATATCCTCATCGACCAAGGCTTTGATCTGATAGGCTGGACCCTCACCAGCGCCAATGGCATCAGCGCCGACGGCTCGGTGATCATAGGAAACGGCATCGACCCCAATGGAAAATCCTCACCCTGGATGATCCGCGGCTATACTCCGCTCATCCCCGAGCCCTCCACTTACGCGGCCCTTGCCGGGCTAGGTGCTCTCGGGCTGCTAGCTTGGCGTCGGCGTCAGTAGTCGTCATTGGCCCACTACCGCCTTCTACCGCGCAGGATTCCCAAAGGGATCCTGCGTTTTTTGTGAATGTATCCCTCCCTACCGCGCCTCAAGCATCACCAGCTCTACCGTGGGTGGCGGCAGGAAGCGGTCGCCGAAAGACCGGGCGAAATCCGGAGCGGTCGCGATCTTTTGGTCCATCCAGTTTTGGGCAGCTTCGTGAATTCTCTGCTTTGCCCCGGTTCCAGTCACCTCACTTTTCTCTTCCAACTCCGGGATGCCATGAGGTGGTAATTTGATGCAGAGGCACAGGCAAATCTCTGGGGAGAGATTGCTGAGACCCACTTCTGGCGAAAAGGTATCTCGTAGTTCCCCCTCCCGATAGAATAGTGCCGAGTCGTCGATATAAGGCTCTGCGCGTAACCCACCAAAGAGCGGATGCACACTCAGTACAGCCGCCACCGGGCAGACGGCGACTACCGCCCCGGCCACCGCAGCAGCCAAAAGAACCTGCCGTATGGGAGCAGGACGGAGGAGCGGGGGTAACGCGCGGGTCATGATACATTCAATCTAACCCCTTCACCTCCCCGCGTAAAGAAAAACGCAGCCCCCCGCGTGGGAAGGCTGCGTCGAAAGGGTGCGAAAAACATCGCGGGAGGCCTTAGCCTTCGGCGCGCTGGCGGGCGTCGGCTTCGATCGCTTCGGCCAGGGTGGCGAGCGTCTGCTTGACACTCTCTTTGACGTCGTCGAGCGCGGCGGGCTCGGGCACGTCTTCGCTGGCGAAGAGGTAAAACTTGATCTTGGGCTCGGTGCCGGAGCCGCGCACGGCAAACTGATAGCCGTTATCGAGCTCGAGGAAGTAGAAGTTCTCCTTGGGCGTTTCCTTGCCGTCGGCGTCGAAGAGGTCCTGGCGACCGAAGTCCTTGAACGACGTGACCATGAACTCGCCCAGCTTTTCGGGCGGGCTGTTGCGGTAGCTGTCGAGGATGTTCTTGATCTTCTGGGAGCCGCTGGCGCCTTCGTAGTAGATGTTGACCAGACGCTCGAGGTAGTAGCCGTAGCGCAGGTAGACTTCGTCGAGGTATTGCGGGAAGGTCTTGCCCTGAGCCTTGAGCGAGGCTGCCAGCTCGGCAAACATCAGCACGGCAGCGTTGGCATCCTTGTCGCGCACGAGGTCGCTGGCGAGGTAGCCGTAGCTCTCTTCGCCGCCGAACACGTAGAAGGTGCTGTGGGCGAGGGCCAGCTTGCGGCGCTGCTCCAGCGAGCACTTGTCGTAGTCGATGGCGATGCCCTGCTCCTTCTTCACCGCGTCGACGATCTGCTGCTGGTAATCGCGCAGCTTTTCACCGATCCACTTGAAGCCGGTCAGCGTGTTGATCACCTTGAGGCCGTTCTTTTCGGCAATGGCGGCCTGCAGGGGCGTGGTGACGTAGGTCTTGATCAGCGCGGCGTTCTTGGTGCCGCTCTTGGGCAGCACGCCCTGCTCCTTCAGCTTGTTGATGCGGTAGTCGGCCAGCAACGAGCCAATCATGTTACCGGTCAATAGCACCATCTGGCCATTTTCGTCGCGGACGGCGGCACCCATACGGTCGGAGTCCGGGTCGGTCGCGAGCACGACGTCGGCCCCGATTTCCTGAGCCTGCGCGATGGCCATGGCAAGGGCTTCGGCGTTCTCCGGGTTGGGGCTCTTGACGGTCGGGAAGCGGCTGTCCTGCACCATCTGCTTTTCGACCAGCGACACTTCGAGACCGTTGTTCTTCAGCACCTGCGGGCCACTGACCCCACCCGTGCCGTGGATGGGCGAAAAGACGATCTCGGGCTGGGCGCGCTTGAAGACCTCCTTATCGAGCAGGTTTTCCTGCATCACTTCGAGGTAGGCCGCGTCGGCCGTGGCCGGCAGCGTGACGACGCCCGCGAGGTCCTTGTCGAGGTATTGCGCGGTGTCGGCCAGCTTGACCTGATAGACTTCGTGGATGATGCCCTCCGCGTTGGGGAACACCACCTGCGCGCCGTCTTCGAAATAGACTTTGTAGCCGTTGTCGTGCGCCGGGTTGTGGCTGGCGGTGATCACGATGCCGGCGGTGGCCTTGGTGTAGCGCACCGTAAAGCTGAGCTGCGGGGTCGAGCGCGGGCCGTCGAAGATCATCGCGTAGCCGCCCAGCTTGGTCCACACGCTGGCCGTCAACTCGCAGAAGTGGCGGGAGAAGTGGCGCACGTCATGGGCGATGACGAGGCGGGGGGCTTCGCGGCGGCCCAGGCTCTTTTCGAGGTGGCGCTCGCAGTAGCGGAAGAGGCCGACGGTGGCGCGGATGACGTTGAAGTCGTTCATCATGGCCGAGCCGACCGCCGCGTGCTCGGGCGTGTCTTGCGGGCCGGGCGTGCCGCGCTCGGCGGCGGTCACGACATTGCCGATCGTGCGGCTGCGCATGCCACCGGTGCCAAACTTCAGTGTCTGGTAAAAGCGGTCGTTCAGCTCGTCCCACGCCTGTTTTTCGACGAGCTCGGCCATGGCGGCCTCGCCCCACGCAGGCATGAAGCCGCCCTGAAGGTAGGCGGTGGCGTTTTCGAGCGTGCTGTCGAGCAGCTTGCCGGCCTCGTGGGCCTGCTGCAGTTGGGAGAGCGTAGCGGATACCGACATGATCAGGAAATAGTGTTGAACAGAAAAACAGTTAACAGAAGAACACTAAGGACACGAAGCAGAATGAGAAGGAGAAAGGCCTCCTTCAAGCGCACGTGCTTTCAAAGCGCGTGCAAAAACTGCCACTTCGTGATCTTTGCGTCCTTCTGTTGAAAAACTCTTTCCTCTCCTACTCGAGGTAGGTGCCGGCCTTGATCGTCGGCTTGGGGTTGAGGTGGTGCCATTTGGTGACGAAGACCGCGTCGGAGTCGGCGAAGAGCGGGCTGATCTCGAAGGCGAAGGGCGGCTTGTCGGTCTCGTCGACCTCCAGTTGCACACCGGCCGCTTCGCACCAGCGCGTAAACTGGCGGAGCTGGTCGTCGTGGGCCGTCTGCGGCGAGTCGCTGCCCTCGGCATTCTTCACCGGGCTGAAGTCGTCTTCGCGCAAGGTCTCGATCGTGGTCGCGTTTTGGGCAAAGGGCAGCGCGTCGAAGACAAACATCTCGAACTTGTAGCCGTTCGGGTCTTCGGGCTTCACCGTCTCGCCCTTGTCGGTCACGACCGGGATCTTCTTGTGCGCGCGGTGGAACGGCAGCTGGAAGTCGCCGCCCGAGCCAACGCGCTCGATGAACTCCACATTGAGCACGTGGATGGCGATGCTCCCGGCGAGGAAGCGCAGGGTGCCGTTTTCATCCGTCTCGGCCTGCATCTCGGCGGGCATATCGGAATATTCGATCACCTTGGTCTGGCCGCCCTGCACGCAGAAGATGCCCAGCTTTTCGGTCGCATCGCGCTTGGGGATCATCTTGCTCGACATCTCAGAGCCGGCGAGCACGTGGAAGCCGATGAAGGCCGGGTCGATGGCGCGCACCAGCACGTTGTCGACCTGGAAGTAGCTGAGCACCTTCACGCCGCGCTGCTTGAGCTTGGCGATGGAGCCGCTGCGCACGAGCGCCCGCAGCGCGCCGCCGTGGCCGTCGGGGCTCATGGCGATGGAGTCGGGCGCTTCGAGGATGATCTTGCCCTCCTCGTCCACCGCCGGCATGCGGCCTTGGGAGAAGAACCAGACATCGTCTTGCTCGAGGCCGAAAAAGTTGTGCTCCTTGAAGAAGGCGACCGTCTGCTCGTGGTTGATGTGGCTCGTCATGATCAGCCATGGGATGGAGCAGCCGAAGCGCTGGTTGGCGGAGCGGATCTTCTCCGCAAACACCTGGAAAAGGCTCTTTTTCTTCACCGGGGTGACGGGGAAGGTGCCCTTGGGCCCGTCGTAGCCAAGGCGCGTGCCCTGGCCACCCGCCACGGTAAAGGCCGCCACCTGGCCCGCCTTGAGCACCTCTTCGCCCTTGAGGAAGGCCTTCTTCCACTGGTCGAGGTTGCCGCCCTGCGAGGGGTGCGCCTGGTAGGGTGCCGGTTCGAGGCCTTCCAGCCCAGCGCCTTCGCCGCCATCGCCCTGCACGAGGTCGTGGAAGAGGCGCTTCACCTCGTCGAGGTCGATCTCCGAAGCCTGCTGGAGCAGCTGCTTTTGCTGGCCTGCGTCGAGGCGGTCCCAAAAGCGGAACACTTGGCCTTGACCGGCCGCGTTAAACTTCTCGATCAGTTCTGGAGACGGGGCTTGTGCTTCCATAGTCGCGCCGGAAGCTAAACCAGGAAAACGCGCTCGTCTACCGAAAGGCGCATCAAAATGGACATTTCACCGCCCGGCGACACGGTCCAGACACCCCTCCCCTACCCAATGGTGTAGGTCTGGCGAGGCATCCACCTTGGTTTTTACTCGGGGCGATTCCCCGCCGGCTCTTCAAAGCGGAAAAGCGTCTCGTTGGGGCGCACGTAGCCCAGACGCTCGCGCACCACGCGTTCGAGGAACTTTGGGTCTTCCAGCACGAGGCGCAGATAGGTCTCCCGCTGGGCGCGCTCCGAGCGCAGCTCCGCCAGACGGGTTTCCGCCGCCTGCGCCCGCTGCTCCTGGAACTTGTATTCGCGGTGCGCCTGCAGCCAGACGGTTCCCACCATCATGACGACCAGCACCAGCAAACCAACCAGCAAGCCGACAATCAATCTGCCCCACCACTGAGCCATTGGGGCCCAAGATGAGGCCACCCCCGCCGTTTGCCAAGGCGAATAGCAAGAAAGACGGGAAATCGCGCGCCGCCTAATCCAGGTCGACCGAATCGAGATCGAAACGGGCGGCGGGGAACTCGATCTCAAGCTGGCGGAGGCGGCGCACCACTACTTCGGCCACCAGGATGTTACGCACCCACTTGCGGTCGGCCGGGATGATGTACCACGGGGCGTGCTTGGCGTTGCAGCGCTCCATCACGTCGGCGTAGGCGTCCATGTAGTCTTCCCAGTGCTCGCGCGCCCGGATGTCGCTCGGGTCGAACTTCCAGTATTTTTCCGGATCTTCGAGGCGGCTCTTGAGGCGACTTTTCTGCTCTTCCTTGCTGATGTGGAGGAAAAACTTGAGGACCGTGGTGCCCTCGTCGGCCAGCATCTGCTCAAACTCGGCGATGTGGCGGTAGCGGCGCTCCCAGATCTCCTGCGGAAAGAGATCGTGCACGCGCACGGTCACGATGTCCTCGTAGTGGCTGCGGTCAAAGATCGCGATCTCGCCCTTGGCCGGCACGCGGGCATGCACACGCCAGAGGTAGTCGTAGCTCAGCTCCTTCACGGTCGGCTTGTCGAAAGCCGCGACGTTGACCCCCATGGGGTTGACCATACGGAAGACGTGGCGCACGGTGCCGCCCTTGCCGCTGGTATCCATCCCCTGCAGGATGATGAGCAACTTGTGCTGCTTGGCCGCGTGCAGGCGGCGCTGAAGCTCGGCCAGGTCGCTGCTCAACTGGTGCAGGTAAGCGACGCCGGCTTCTTTCTCGCCCACGACATCGTCGGCCAGGTGCGAAGTCCACTTGATCAGGTCGGGACGCTGACCGACCGGCAGCACGCACTGATCGGCAACCCGCTCGTAGAGGGATTCAGGAGACACCATGCAGGTTGGAAACCTCTTCAATGTCGGGCAGTTGTCAACGGTCTTTCCCAAAGGGCACGGCAGGAGGCGCAGCTAATCCGCCAGCAAACGTTGGGTCGAAGGATCGCGCTCTCCCCCGTAATACCGCTCCAGCCCACGCGCAAAAAGGGGCTCCCGCGGGCAGGCCGCCTCAAAAAGCGTGAGGCACGAGCGAAACTTCAAATCGTCGGGCGAGCCAAAGATCTCGTGCGCCGTCCGCCCCTCCACCGCCAGGACCAGCGCCACGCCCTCCCGCAGTCGCGGCCCAAGCACCGGGTGCGCCGCATAAGCCTCCGCCTCCGCCCGTGACGCCAGCGCATACCGCCGCGCCATGCTGCTGCTCCCCAGCCCCTGCAACTGTGGAAAGATAAACCACATCCAGTGCGAGCGCTTGCGCCCCGCCTGCAACTCACGCACCACCTGCGGGTAAACGCTCTCCTGGGCGTCGATGAAGTGCTGGAAGGGATCGGAACCGGGCATGGGCGTATCTTACGCAGATTCCGCGCGAGCGCCAACTGCCCCGCCTCAACAAACGGTGCTTGTCGTAAGGCGCAGAAGGCGTCACGAATAAGGGATCAGCCTGCTTCGTAATGTGTTTCGCCCTGCGCTTTCGCTTTTCTCTCCTGTCCGCCGCGTTGGCAATGCCAGTGGTGGCAGCCGAGCCGGAACCATCCACCCCCACTCTGGCCGAACTGGCCAGCCAATTACCAGCCAGCCGCAGCTTCGCCATCGTTTGCACATGGCTTGAAGATCACGTACCGGACTCGCTCGACGCGTGGCAGACCAAGGCTGACGCGGGCGATCCGCAGGCGCAACTGCTGCTCGGCTATTGCTACTATACCGGCGTTGGAGCACCACAGGATATGGCGAAGGCCGCCGCCGCATTTTCCCAAGCGGCTGAGCAAGGCGAGCTTGGCGCGCTCTATCGCCTTGGCGTGATGATGTGGGCTGGCGAATACTTTGAGCAGGATTACGAGCAAGCCCGCGCGCTACTTGAAGTAGCCGTAGCGGACAGAAGTGCACCCGCCCAGACCTTCCTCAGTAGCCTTCACCTCCTGGGCCGTGGCGTCGACAAAGACCCGCAACGCGCATTCGCAATGGCCTGCCTCGCCGCCGAGCAAGGCTACGCACAGGCACAGCATCTATTGGGAGGATACTACGCCGTGGGAATAGGCACACCGGTAGACTTGGAGGCGGCCTTTCGCGAGTATCAAAAATCGGCCGATCAGGGTTATCTCGATGCTATCGTTTCCCTTGCAGACTGCTACAGCGGGGGCAACGGCACCACCCAAGACAAGGCGCGCGCATTTGAACTCTACCTGCAGGCCGCCGAACAGGGGCATCTGCAATCGCAATATCTTGTGGGCGTGTGGTATCAGCATGGCGTTGGGACGCCGCAAGACCTTGACGCAGCCGTCCGTTGGACGCTTCAGGCCGCCGAAGCAGGCGTCGCGGAGGCCCAAAGCCAACGGGGCTTCCAGTTATTGGAAGGCATCGGGGTGAAGGCCGACCCGGCAGCCGCCGTCCGCTGGTTCCAGCAAGGTGCGGTGGGCGGCAGCGCACAAGCGGCCTTCAACCTGGGGATCTGCTACCAGAACGGCAGGGGTATCGAGGCCGCTCCCGCGCAAGCTCTTTACTGGTTTGAGCGCGCGGCCGAGCAGGATCACCCGGAAGCCTTGTTCAACCTGGGGGTGATCTACAGCCAGAGCGCACAGTCTGCCGCCGACTGGGACCGCGTTTTCGACTTTTACGAGCGCGCGGCCGAGCTGGATCACGCGAGTGCGATGCAAAACATCGGCGTCCTCTACTTCAACGGCAACGGCGTGCCGCACGACTACGCCGCCGCCGCCCGCTGGTATGAGCGAGCCGTCGAAGCGGGCAGCATCGGAGCCGCCTACTCCCTCGGGATCATGTATTATCATGGCACCGGGATGGAGGCACCCGACCCAGCCCGCGCAATCGAACTTCTCCACACCGCTGCGGACGGCGGGGTCGCCAGTGCGCAGAACGAACTGGGCGTGTTTTACCTGAACGGCCTCGGTGGAGTGGAAGTCGACCCGGTGGCGGCGGTGGAATGGTTTCGACAGGCCGCAGAGCAGCACCACCTCCTTGGCTGCTACAATCTGGCGATTTGCTACGAATATGGCAGCGGCGTGGAGAAAGACGCGAAGGAAGCCATCCGCTATTATCAACTGGCCGCTGACCAAGGCTACCCCAACGCGATGCTCAACCTCGGCCTGATTTACCTCCATGGCAAAGGCGTCCCGCGCGACTATGGCAAAGCGGTGGCGCAATTTCGCCAAGGCGCCGAGCTGGGCCATGCCATCTGCCAATTCAATTACGGCCTCGCCCTTGAAAACGGCTGGGCCGGCCCGCGCGAAATCACGAAAGCCTTCGAATACTATCGCCGCGCAGCAGCCCAGGGGCAGGAAAACGCCGTGGCTCGCCTTGATCAGACGGGGCTGATTTTCCGTAATACCCCTCGCCACCAGCGTGGCAACCGCGTCTCCGCCGAACCCGGCGCGTCCAAAAATTGAACCTGCCGCCGTATCGGGGGCTCCAATTCTCAGGGTTGAATCACACCGCAAGATTCCCCATGCTAGACGTTTTGCCCCTTTTCCAAACTTCCCCATGCGACTCCCCCTCCGCCCCGCCCTTTTTAGTGTAAGCCTGTTGAGCCCCCTCGTGCACTTGCCCGCCCAGCAAGTCGGCCCCACGCTGCCGTCTGCCTCGAGCGAAGCCACTTCCTCCGTCGATCTGCAGGCGTTGGGCTTTCCGGAAGCCGCGGAGACGGCCCCCATCATGGAGTGGCTTTATGAGCATGCGGAGACGGAATTCCGGGGCTGGTATGAGGCAGCCGAGGCGGGAGACCCTGCCGCGCAGCTGCTGGTCGGCTACGGCTACTACCTCGGGCTGCCCGTCGAGGAAAACAACGCCACCGCCCTCAGCTGGTTCCAGAAAGCCTCCGCCCAAGGCGAAGCCCGCGCTACCCTGCGCATCGGCCTGATGTATTTCCATGGCGAAGGCGTCGAGGCCGATATGGACACGGCCCTGCGCCTCGTGCGCGAAGCCGCCGACACGGGACTGCCCGCCGCACAGAACACGATGGGCGGCTTTTACCTCAATGGGGCCGGCGTCGAGATCAACCCGACGGAAGCGCTCCGCTTCTTCCACCTCGCGGCCGACCAAGGCTACGCCCCCTCGATGCAAAACATCGGCTTCTGCTACTTTGAGGGCCTGGGCGTGGAGGCCGATAGCGCGCAAGCCCTCCAGTGGTTTCAGCGTGCCGCCGACGCCGGCTCGATCAACGCCCTGATCCTGGTCGGCGAAGCTTACGCCAACGGCACCGGCGTCGAGCCCGATGACGCCAAGGCACTCGAAATCTTCCTGCAGGCCGCCGAAGCGGGCCACCCGAGCGCGCAAAACCTCATTGCCGGCTGGTATGAATACGGGCGCGGCACGGAGCAGGACGAGGCCGCCGCCGCCCGCTGGTATCGTGCCGCCGCCGAACAGGGTATGCTCGAAGCCCAGTATCGCTACGCCACCATGTTGCTCAACGGCGTCGGGCTCGAAGCCGACCCCAAACAGGCAGCCTACTGGTTCCTGCAGGCGGCGGAGCAGGAATTTGCACCCGCGCAGATGATCCTCGGGCTGTGCTACGAGCGCGGCATCGGCGTGCCACGCGACCTCGGCACGGCCAAGCTCTGGTACGAGCGTGCGATCGAGCAAGGCAACACGGAGGCCATGACCAACCTCGGCGCCCTGCTCTACAGCCAGGGCGGCTCCGACGATTCTCTGGCCCGCGCCCACCAGCTCTTTCAAGAAGCGGCAGAGGCTGGCAACGTGCGCGCCCAATACAACCTGGGTCTGATGGACTACCACGGCCACGGCCAAGCCCAAGATCTCGAAGCCGCCTTCCGGTCGTTCCTCATCGCGGCCGACCAAGGGCATGTGCAGTCGCAGTTCCTCGTGGGTGCGATGTATCAACGCGGCGAAGGCACCGAAGTGAACTACCCCGAAGCCATCCGCTGGTATGAGCAGGCGGCGGCCAACGGCGCGCCGGATGCCCTCGTCCACCTTGGCGAAATCTACCTCCACGGCCTTGCGGGCGAAAAAGACCCGGCCAAGGCCCTCGACTATTATCGCCAGGCAGCCGACGCCGGTTCTGCGCTCGGCCAGTACAACCTTGCGGTGCAATACCAGCAGGGCGCCGGGGTGGAGCAAGATCTCGCGAAGGCCCTCGAACTCTACCAACAAGCGGCCGACAAGGGCCACCCGGATTCACTTTACAACCTCGGGATGCTCTACGCGGAGGGCAAGGGGGTGGAGAAAGACAACGCCAAGGCCGGCGGCCTCTTCAAGCAAGCGGCCGAGCGAGGCCATGCCGACGCGCAGTACAACTACGCCGTCTTCCTCGCCAACGGCTGGGGCCTCGAAAAGGACCTCCGCCAGGCCCTCGAATGGTATCGCCGCGCCGCCCGCCAAGGCCAGCCCGACGCCGTCGCCTACTTCAAAAAGCTCCAGGAGCTGAAGCAGCAACAAGGCACCGAGCCCGCTACTCCCGCGCCCAGCGCGTCGTAAACGCCTGCGGCCCGCGCGCGACTTGCTGGCGGGCGTAGTCGAAGAAGGCAAAGCCCGTCTGCACGTGCGCCACGTCCTGATCGCTCGCGGCATGGCTGATCCGGTAGGCGAGGGTAAAGCCGCCGCGCCGCATCTCCGCAACCGCCAGTTGCAGGCGCAGAGTATCGCCCCAGCGGGCCTGCGAAAGATAGCGCACGGCGGCATCGGCCTGGATCAGCCCCACCCCTTCGCCCAAGTCGAGCTCCGTCAGCCCCTGCGTGTGCAGCCAGGCCACCCGCGCTTCGTGGACCAGCGCCAGCACACGGTCGTTGGCAAGGTGGTTGCCGTAATTGAGGTCGGTCAGGCGCACGGGCAGCGTCAGCTCGAAGTCGAAGGCGGCGGGCAAGATGATTTGCGGGCGGTTCATGGCGGTAATGGTGTTGCCGAGGCGGCGCAGGCATAGAATCATCACCGCCCGTGCGACGTCGAATCCTCATTTACTCTCCGCAGCTCGACGCCTTGGGTGGGATCGAACGCCACCTCGTCGAGGCCTGCCGCCTCCTGCGCGCGCATGATTGGGAGGTGACGTTGCTTTCGACCAGCAATTCCCTGCACCCTGCCGTGCAACAGAGCCTGGAGGAGGCCGGCGTGCGCCTGCGGATGCAGCCGGTAGCGCGCGGCCATGCTTCGGCCCGGCAAAAGCTGACCTGGCTGCTGCGGGAGGTGGTTGCGCTACGCCGCGAACGGTGGGACGTCGTCTATACCAACGCGCAAGGCGGGCTCGCCCCCTTTGTGTGGATGGCGGCACAACCTGAGACACGCGTGATCCACCACCACCACACCTCCGCCGACGCCAGCGAACAGGCGGGCTGGAACCTGCCCTTCCGCCTCACCTTGCAGCACGCGCCCATCCTCGTTTCGTGCTCCCACGCCACGCGCCTCAACATCCGGGCGGCCACCGGGCGGGATTCGCTCGACCACCTGCCCTGCCTCTACCCGTGGGAGCCGGGCGACACCGTCTACACACCTCCCCTCGGGCCGCCCTGGCGGCTGCTGTTCGCGGGCCGGCTGGCGGCCTCCAAAGGCATCGACACCATCCTACACCTGGCCCAACAACCGGAGCTGGCCGATGTGGAGTGGCACCTCTACGGCAGCGGCGACTACGGCGCGGCGGACTTTGAGGGCCTTCCGCGCGTCCATTACCACGGGCGTTACGAGAGCCGGGCCGAGCTGCTGCAATCCTTCTCTCAGGCGCACGGCATGGTGCTCTTTTCGCGCCACAGCGAAGGCCTGCCCATCACCTTGCTCGAAGCGACCGAGCTGGGCCTGCCGTGGATCGCTACCGACCGCGGCGGCACCCGCGAACTGGCCCTGCGCACGCCCGATTGCCAGGTACTGCCCGCCGATTTTACTGATGCCGACGCGCTCGAAGCTGTCCTGCGTCTGCGCACCGCCCTGCAACATGGCCAGACCTCACCGGCGGCCCTGCGCACCGCCTTCGCCCAAGGCTACGACCCGGCAGATGTCCGCACGCGCTGGATGCGGTTGTTTGAAGAAGGATGACTTGCCACGGATGAAACACAGATAGGCACGGATATAAAGGATCTTTCGGCTGCTTTTACCTTCATTCCTTTCACCATGGAAGGGGAGAAGGCGTAGGATCCGATTGTAGGCGATGGCTAACTTTCGGTGTCCATCCGTGCTTCATCCGTGGCCCACAAACGCCTTTTAAAACGAGAGAGCCGCACCCGCTTTCTCAAGGCGGGGCGGCTCTTTGCCTATGGTTGCTCCTGTTACTTACGCTTCTCTCTATCTCTCTTCTCTGTCTGTATCCTGTCTGGGCGGGCTTTGCGCACCCGCCCAAAGTGTGAATCAAGCCACCAGGTGACGTTGCGCCCAGTCGATGTAAAAGGCGTAGGCGGCGGTCGCTTCGTGGGCGATGCGGTGGGCATCGAGGTACCACTTGGCAAACTGGCCACCGCGCTCGGCGAGGCTGCGACGACGCTCGGGGAATTCGAGCATAAAGCGGGCGCTCATTAGCCAGGCCTGCTCGTTGTGCTCATCGAGCACGAGGCCCGTCTCCATGTGGCGCACGAGGCCGCTGGCCAAGGGGCTGCGCGTCGTGATAACCGCCGCACGGAACCGCAGGGCCTGCAGCAGGTTGCTCTCGATCTGCTGGGCGTCTTCGCCGTCGTTGATCTGCAAGTAAAGAGCCGAGTAGCGCAGCAGCGTTTCTTCGAGGCGCTCGCTGAGGCGGGAGTGGACCCGCAAGCGGGCACCGAGCGTCACTGCGAGGCGCTCGACTTCACCCACCGCAAAGCCGGGGGCGTAGATTTGCGCCAGCACGGCCGATTCGCGCTGCAGGCTGGCCACGAGGCGCAGGGCACGCTCCAGCTGGCCGCGTTCGTTGCCCAGGATGCGGATGAACATCATGGGGACGACGCTCTTGCTGAGGTTGACCAGCTGCTGGCGGCAAGGCTCGGTGGCCGTGGGCAGCACGGTCGAGCTGCGATGTGCCCAGTCGCGGACGAGGCTTTGGCCCAGTTGGGAAGAAGTGGTGATGCCGAAGGCGCTGTTCAGCGTGTCCACAAAAGGCTCGTGGAACACCCGGCGGCCCAGGCAAGAGCGCAGCTCGTCGTCTTCGACGTGCACCACCCAGGGCAGGGCGCTTTGGGCCAGCTCTGGCCGGACGATGCTGGAGGCCGCGTGGACCCCGAATACGTGCACGAGGTCGAAGGTCTTCTCCTCCGTCAGCCGGCGCAGCGCCTGGCGGCCTGCGGTCACTTCCTCCGCCGTAAACTCGGCCGCCCGGCGCCCCGCCGTGAAAGGCGAGCCGTAGGTGTGGAGCACCAGGGGGAGCGACGGCGAGAGGTTCAAGCGCCGATTGGCGCGAACCAGCAGCGTCACCTGATGCCCTTGAGCCTGCAATTCCTCCGCGAACGCCAAGCGGGCTGCCAGACGCTGCGGGTGCAGCGTGTCGGCGAGGCCGACCAGCAGGAGGATGCGAGCCGAGTAAAATGAGGTGGTGGTGGAAGCGTGGTGCATGACGAGAAGTGTTCGTTTTACACCTTCTAGGTTGCTTACCTCATGCCAATCATCCCACGCAATGCCTTAAGTATTTGTAATAGAGCGAGTAAGAATTGCTTTTACAGATCGTTTAAACGAAGTGCGTTTGGGGAACCCGGTAAAACTTACAGGCCCTTACCCACCCCTGTAAAATTTACAGTCAAAAAAGGGAGTATGGCTGCACTTGCTTTTCAGGTGAACATTCGAATACTTTCACCATGGCCCTGCGCTACATGTTTTTCGACTTCGACAGCTTCTTCGCTTCGTGCGAGCAGCACCTGAAGCCGAAGCTGCGCGGGAAACCCGTGGGCGTCGTGCCCATGCTGGCCGACAGCACCTGCTGCATCGCCGCCAGCTACGAAGCCAAGCGGTTTGGCGTACGCACAGGCACGAAGGTGGCCGAAGCCCGCCGCCTCTGCCCCGAGATCGTCTTCGTGGAGGCCAAGCACGATGGCTACCTCAAGATCCACGAGCAGATGAAGGCCATTATCGAGAATTGCCTCCATGTGGAAGCCGTCATGTCGATCGACGAGATGTACGGCCTGCTCCCCACGCATTGGCAGAGCCCCGCTGAGGTGCGCCGCATCACGGAGCAGGTAAAGCAGGCCTTGGCCGCGCAGATCGGCCCCAGCGTCACCTGCTCGGTCGGCGTCGGCCCCAACCTCTTCACGGCCAAGGTCGGCAGCGGGATGCGCAAGCCGAACGGCCTCATGATCATCGAGCCCCAAAACCTCCCGCAAGCACTCTACGAGCTGAAGCCAAAAGACCTTTACGGCATAGGCCCCTCGATGGACGCCCGGCTCAAAGCCCATAACGTCCATACCGTCGAGCAGCTTTGCGCACTGAGCCAGGAGGAAATGCGCGACGTGTGGGGCGGCATCGAGGGCCTGCGCTACTACGCGCGGCTGCGCGGCGAAGACTGGGACGGTACGGAGACCCAGCGGCGTACGGTCGGTCATTCGCACGTCATCGCGCCCGACAAGCGTAGCTGGACGAGCGCCCGCGCCATCACCCACCGCCTGCTGCAAAAGGCCGCCTTGCGCCTGCGCAAGATGGGCTACTTCGCGGGCACCCTCGAGCTGAGCGTGCGCCTGATGGGCAACCAGAAACACAAGCGCCACCTGCGCCTCGGGGCCGTCCAGGACACCCGAGAGCTGACGGCCGCGCTCAATCGCCTGTGGGAAGACATCCCCCACCACGGCTACCCCCTCAAGGTCGCGGTTACGCTGACCGACCTGAGCCCGGCGGAAAACGTCGCCGGCTCCCTCTTCCCCGAGCTGCTCGACGACCCCCGCCGCGCTCATATGGACAAGGCGATGGACGCGCTCAACCAGCGCTTCGGCTCCCGCACCGTGTTTATGGGCAGCGCCCTCGGCGGCATGAAAGAAGCGCCCCTGCGCATCGCCTTCAGCCGCATCCCCGACCTCAGCACCGAGCGGGATTAGGCAGAGACTCGTTTTCCCCTTGCCGCGTGACGGCGAGCGGCCAAGCATGCTCCATTTTCAGCCGTGGCCAAATCATCGCGTGAATTTCTGTATGGGTTGAACCCCGCGTTCGAGTGCCTGCGGGCCGGACGCCGCACCGTCTACGACGCCTTCCTCAACGAGCAGACCTACCAGAGCGGTCGGCTCGCCAAACTGCACGACCTGCTCCAGCGCCAAGGCGTGCCGGTCGAGCTGTGCGACAAGGGTCGCCTGATCCAGCTCAGCGGTTCGCGCGAGCACCAGGGCGTCGTGTTGCGCACGGGCACCTACCCCTACGCGAAGTTCGAAAGCGTCTTCGAAAACGCCCCGCCCCGCCTGCTGCTGCTCGACAACGTGGAAGACCCGCATAACGTGGGCGCGATCCTCCGCAGCGCCGAGATTTTCGGCTTTACCAGCGTGCTGCTGCCGACCAAGGGCGTGCCTGATGTCTACCCCAGCGTGGTCAAGGTCTCCGCCGGCGCGGCCGAGTTCATGCAGATCGCGAAAGACTGCACGGCCAACAAATACGTGCAACTGGCCCAGGAAGCCGGTTACAAGGTGGCCGCGCTCGACGCCAAGGGCACGATCGACCTGCGCGACCTCGCCAAGCAGATCCCCGACAAGCTGCTGCTCGTGATCGGCGGCGAAGACAAGAGCGTCGGCCAGTTCATCATCAATCAGGCCGAATACATCGTCCGCGTCGAGCAACAGGGCAAGATCAACAGCCTCAACGCCGGCGTCGCCGCCGGTATCGCGATGTTCGCGCTCTGTGGGTCGTAAGGGCGGTTTATTTAACCAGAAAAGGGCTGGACGATCTGATTGTCTGGCATCCTTGCGGATGCTGGCTGGTGTGGCGGACACAACCGGAAGTCGCCTGCGGCGACATCGCGGCTAGATAGCTGGCATCCTGCGGATGCGAGGCCAAGGCCCTCGACGAAACAGGTGCAACATTTCACACAAGCCTTTGGCTTGCAGCCACTAGCCGGATTTCGAGCGAAGCGAAGACTTCCGGTAAGGTCACCCTGCCGCATTGCACCCTTCGGGTGCCAGCTTTCCAACCCTAATGCCCCGCCACCAACCGCCCGCGGTCGTCGCAGGCGCAGGTGTGGGATTCGAGTTCGAGGGTGCAGTGGCTGATGTCGAAGCGGTCGTGCAGGAGGTCTTTGACGCGGCGGCGGATGGCGTCCCGCTCGTTGGGGTCGGTGCCGGGGGAGAGCACGAGGTGGCCTTCGAGCGCACGGTGGTTTTCATCCAACTCCCACACGTGGAGGTGGTGCATTTCCTGGACGCCCTCGACCTCCGTCACCGCCTGCGAAAGCGCCTGCAGGTCGAGCCCCGGAGGCGCGCCTTCCATCAGAATGCGGGAGGTTTGCTTGAGCATGCCGACGGACATCCAGAGGATGTAGCCCGCGATGATCAGCGTCAGCACCGGGTCCACCCAGGTCCAGTCGAGCCAGTAGATGGCCGCGCCGCCTACGAGCACGGCAAACGACGCGCCGGCATCGGTCAGGTTGTGCAGGAAGGCCGCCCGCACGTTGAGGCTGCCCTTGGAGAGCGACCACAGGAGGACGACCGTGCCGAGGTCAATCACGATGGCGAGCACCGAAACGCCCATCATCCAGCCGCCGAGGATGGGTTGCGGATCGAAGAAGCGCATCACCGCCTCGTAGAGCAAGTAAAGCCCCACCATGATGAGAGCCGTCAACTGGATCATCGCCCCGATCAGCTCCGCGCGGCGGTAGCCGAAGGTGAAGCGGCGGTCGGCCCCGCGCTTGGAGATCTTGCGCGCGATGTAGGCGATCAGCAGCGCGGCGGCATCGTTGGTATTGTGGGCCGCATCGGCCATCAGCGCGACGCTGCCGGAGAAGATCCCCGCGCCAAACTCGACGACCGAGAGCCCTAAATTGATGATCACCGCCCAGAGCAGCCCGGCGTCGCTGACGTTCTCCGTCCCGTGGTCGTGGTGGTGATGCCCATGACCGTGATGGTGGTGATCGTGGCCCATAAGTTTGCCAGTCTACGGCAAATGGGCTACGAGACAACGGGATACTGCAGTTGACGCTCTAGGTCGCACGTCCCAGGCCGCCGATGTTGGTGAAGCGGCTACCTTTGAGCGGGAAGACGGGCTTGCCGAGGCGCTTGCTGGCCTCCTGCTCGACGACCATCGCAAACTCGTAGTCTTGCCCCATCGCCTGCAGGATCGCGCTCTTGTGGATGAGCAGGCAGATGCAGCCTTCGATGCTGACCACGGAGGCCGTCGGCAGCGAATTGAGCAGGATGCCCAGCTCGCCGAAAAACTCGCCGTAGCTCAGCTTACCTACGCGGCGACGGCCCTTGAAGACGTCGAAGCGCCCTTGCAGCAGGATGTAGAAGTAAAAGTTGTCCCCACCCTCCTTAATCACCGTCTCGTTTTGCTTGTACTGGACGATCTTGGCCTGCCCCGCGAGGTAATCGAGGGTGCCCTGCTCCAGGTTCTGGGTCAGCGACAGGCGCTTGAGGTAGGTCTCGCGGATCAGCATGCGCTCGAGGTGATTCCAGCCGAGCACGGGCATGATGCGCTTCTTGAAGTCTTCCAGCATGAACGAGACGCAGGTCACCGGCGTGAGTGCGCGCACCGTGGTGTGGCCCTCGGTGCCATACATGATCGAAATCTGGTCGATGATCGTGTTGGGCCCCTGGTTGGGCACGGGCACCTTGCGGCCCGTCTGGTAGCGCTTCACGATCTCCACTTCGCCGGAGCAGATGTAGAGGGCGCGGTCGATCAGGCCCTCGCCGTCGAAGATCACGTCGCCCTTCTGGAAGCGCTCGAAGCCGAGGGAACCCTGCAGGCGGTGCAGGCCCAGAAGCGAAGTCTGGTTAAAGAGCGTCGTCTCGTGCAGCAGCTCCAGCTCCAGCTCGGCCGCGCCATCGCGGATCTGCTCGGCCAGTTGTTGGAGCGCCACCTCGTGCGGCTGCGGGCCGGTCTGCACCTTCCTGGGCCGCGCGGCGAGGCTCTTCTCGCGCGTCTTGGCCTTGAAGTAGGCTTCCATCACGATCCCGAGGGCGGTAATCGTACCCGCCGCAAACGTCAGGATGCCGGCGAGGATGGCCGTGCGCTGGAGGTCGCGGCCGGCAAAGAAAAAGTCGAGGAACGTCGCGCCGGTGATCTCGTAGGTCATGTAGAGCACCCCGCCCGCCAGGGCGAGCCACACCAGGCAGTAGCCAAACGCCGCGAACAGGTAGCTGATCGAGAGGTTCTGCTTGAAGTTGTAGACGCTGCGCTTCCACGTCTGGTTGCCCACAAAGTCCTGGTGTTCGTGCACCGAAAGCTCTTTGCGGGCAAAGCGGGAACGCAACAGGATGCGGATGGCCGAGCCCTTGACCGGCAGCATCTGCAGCAGCGTAAACACCATGACGACGCACGCGGCCGACGGGTAGGCCAGGCTGACGCCGCCCAACAGCAGAAAGAGCGGAGCGATCTGGACGAGGGCCGATTCGGTTTCCACCCGTGTGCCCGCCGTCTGCAAGTCGCGCAGGTCGACATGGAAGTGCGGGAAGAGCGAAGCGACGTTGAAGCGCGCCCGGTAGATCTCGCGCTCCTGCCAGTTCGCCAGCGAGGCACCGAAGATGAACCCGATGCTGATCGCCAGGCACATCCCTAGATAGCCGGCGGCCAGCGAGATCACGTTGGGTTTGAAGATCGAAAGGTCTTCGTGCTGGCTCTGGAACAACCAGCAGCCGAGGCCCACCACGATGCAAGCCAGCGAGACCACCGTCGCCATCTCCGAGCGCAAGGCGCCCCGCCAGTTGACGATGGGGAAGGCAGGCTCTTCCTCGTCCGGCCCGAGCAGGATGT
Organism: Verrucomicrobiota bacterium JB022; assembly: GCA_030673845.1. Classification (NCBI taxonomy): domain Bacteria; kingdom Pseudomonadati; phylum Verrucomicrobiota; species Verrucomicrobiota bacterium JB022. The sequence goes on along the minus strand of JAUTCQ010000006.1, from coordinate 87,839 downwards.
AGGCTTTGCGGGCCTGCAGGATCAACTCGTAAAGGTCGTCGAGCCGCGGGCAGAGGCGGTCTTCGATCAGGATCGGGAACAGGTCCTTGAGCCGGGTGGGCTTGCGAAAGGAAAGGATGATCTTGGCCAGCGTGCGGTTGACCGTGAGGTAGGTCTTGCTCTTGCGGTTCTTGAAGACGATCAAATCGTCCCCTACCTGATGCATTTCCATGAACGACGTCAGCTCCAGCGGCGTATCGAGCACGTAGGCCTTTTGGTCGAGGCTGGGAGGGGCGTCTTTCCCTGGGGCGGGTTTGGCAACAGGTTCAGCAATAGCCGTCATAACGCAATAAAGGACAAGCGGACAGGGGGCAGAGCATGCTTCGGCGCACCCGAATTGGCAAGGTTAAAGCCTGACGCTACCGAGAGGTATACCCAGCGGAATCAAGCCAGAATTCACCCTATAACTCGGATTTTATAGACAGGGCTTAACCGTCTATCCTCGCATCACGGCCGCCCCTCCCGCGAAGCCACAAAAAAGGCACCCTGCAAAGAGGGTGCCCGTGAGGAAAAATCGACTGCCCTGTACCCCCTACTTCTGGGCGAGGCGGTTGAGCAGGTCGTAAACGCGGTTGACCATCGAGCGCGGGTCTTCGACAAAGCCGGCAGCCGCCATGCTGTTGTCGTAGATCTGGTCGGCGATCAGGCCCGCCAGCTCCGGGTCGGTGCCCTTGAGCGTGTGCAGCTGCTTGACCAGCGGGTGGCGCGGGTTGAGGTCGAGCTGGATCTGCATCGGCGGCATCGCGTCGTCCCCTTGGGTCTGGCGCAACACGCGGCGCAGGTTGGGCGACATAAAGCTGTCGGTATTGAGCGCGGCGGCCGGGCTGCCCACGAGACGCTTGGAGGTCTTGACCTCCTTCACCTTCTCGCCGAGGCGCTCCTTGAGCCAGTCGGTCAGCTCTTTGGATTCGGTTTCGCCCAGCGGCTCGCCTTCGCCCTGCACGTCTTCGAGTGCGGCTTCGGCGCTGTCGGCCGAGAGCAGCTTCTTCTCGCTGTAGGTGCCGAGGCGGCCCAGCACAAACTCATCGATCGGCTCGTAGAGGAAGAGCACTTCGATGTTTTGCGCCTTGAAGGCTTCCAGATACGGCCCTTCTTCGATGGACTTGCGGCTCGGCCCTTGCAGGTAATAGATCGTGTCCTGGCCATCCTTCATCCGGCCGATGTAGTCGTCGAGGCTGGTCAGCTTGCCGCCTTCGGTCAGGCTGCTCTCGAAGCGCAAGAGCTTGGCCAGCTTGTCCTTGTGCGTGAAGTCGTTGGAGACGCCCTCCTTGATGAAGTTGCCGAAGGTGTCGTAAAACTCTGCGTAGGCCTCGGGGCGCTTGTCGGCCTCTTCGCCAAGGAACTTGATGAAGCGGTTGGTGATGACCTTGCTCAGCTTTTGCACCAGCGCGCTGTCCTGCATCGACTCGCGGGAGATGTTGAGCGGCAGGTCGGCGCTGTCGACGACGCCCTTGAGGAAGCGCAGCCACTCGGGCAGCAGGCCCTCGGGCTTGGAGTCGATCAGCACCTTCTTGCAGTAGAGCGACACGCTGGGCTCGAACTTGCCGAAGCCGAAGCGCTCCAGGTTTTCCTGCGGCACGAAGAGCAGCGTGTTGATCGCCAGCGGCGCATCGGCGCTGAAGTGCAGGGTGTAGCGCGGCTCGTCGAAAGCGTTGGCCTGGAACTTGTAAAACTCGGTGTATTCCTCCGGCTTCACGTCGCTCTTGCTGCGCATCCAGAGGGCGTCGAGCTGGTTGACGCGCTCGTGGTTGAGCTTGAGCGGGTGCGTCACGAAGCTGCTGTAACGCTTGAGGATCTCCTGCACGCGCTCCTTCTTGGCGAAGTCCTTCGCCTCTTCCTTCAGCTTGAGCACGATCTTGGCCCCGCGACGCTGGGTATCGGGCGCTTCTTCGATCGTGTAGCTGCCGGAGCCGTCGCAAGTCCAGACGAGGCTCTGGCCCTCGCCCTTGTAGGAGTGCGTGTAGACCTTCACTTCGTCGGCGACCATGAAGGCGCTGTAGAAGCCCACGCCAAACTGGCCGATCAGTTGGGTCGCGTCGGCACCCGTTTCCTTGGCCTCCTTCAGCGCGGCGGCGAAAGCCTTGGAGCCGCTGTGCGCGATGGTGCCGAGGTTTTCGATCAGCTCCTCGTGAGTGAGGCCGATGCCGTAGTCCTGGATCGTAATCGTGCCCGTCTCCTCGTTGGTGATCACGTTGATCTCCAGCGGCAGGTCGGCGTCGTAGAGCTCAGCCCCCTTCAGCTGGTAGTGGCGCAGCTTTTCGAGCGAGTCCGATGCGTTGGACACCAGCTCGCGCAGGAATATCTCGCGGTCGGTATAGAGCGAGTGGATGACGATGTCGAGGAGCTGTCGCACCTCGGCCTGAAACGTATGCGTCTCGGTTGCTTGGTTTGCCATATGTGGATCGTCAGTAAAGTCGGGTAAAGCGTTGCAGAAAAAGCGAAGCGAGAAAGATAAGGCGCGTTCCGGCGAGATTTCAAGAAGGGATGTGCGCGGGGGAAGGCAGAAGGTTCAAAGCCGTCTCTGCGCTAAGCCGTGAGGATATTTCCTTGATCACCGCAGGAAGAACGGCTAAAAAAGCGAAAAAGCAAACCTATGTCACATAATAATAGCATTGACTTCACTATCTCAGGAATCGGCAGCATCTTAAAAGAAAAAAACTTGGTCGTGCCCTGCTACCAGCGGTCTTATGCATGGGAATCTCGACATATTGAAGATCTATATAAAGATATTGAAACCGCTATTAGCGAAGGCCGAAAGGAATATTTCCTAGGGTCAATCGTTTTGCTTGAAGATAAGAGGTCCTATCAGGTTGTTGACGGTCAACAAAGACTTGCGACCTGCTCAATTCTCATAGCGGCAATAAGAGATTATCTTATAGAATCCAAAGACGCTGCCCGCGCCACGAGCCTTGAGAGCGATTACCTACTTTCGCAGAACCGGAGGACACAGGAACTACAGCCTAACCTCACGCTTAACACGACGGACAACGACTTCTTTTTAAAGTTTGTATTAAAGTACGAAAATCAAAAAAGGAAAAAAACAATTGAAACTGGAAGCGATTCACATAAGAACATCAAGAAAGCCGCAGAACTCGCCAGGCGGCATGTTAAAAACCTAGCACAAACTAGGAACGACCCATCTAATCATTTAATGGATTGGTTGGACTTCTTAGACAAACAAGCAAAGGTAATTCGGGTACAAGTTCCAGACGGAGCGAATGCATTTACAATTTTTGAAACCCTGAACGATAGAGGGCTTGATCTTGCAATTTCTGATCTTCTAAAGAACTTCCTTTTCAATCGCGCTGGAGATCGAATCAATGAAGCGCAACACTATTGGTCCGCAATGACCAGCGCTCTTTCTGCGGTTGAAGCGGAAAAATACACCATTTCTTATATCCGCCACATGTGGTCCACTCAGCAGGGGCTCACGAGGGAGCGAGAGCTGTATGAGAGCATTCGATCTAGGGTCACCAGTATGCAATCGGCTATCGACACTGCCTGTCTTTTCGGCGAAGGTGCCAAAGTCTATGCTGCCATTCTAAACCCAAACCATGAGGTATGGAACGCCTATTCCCATACCACCAGAATGCACATGGCAACGCTCAACCTGCTCCGCATGACTCAGGTCCGCCCACTTATACTTGCTGCGCTCCAAAACTTCAACAAGAAAGACACTGAACTAACCTTGCAACTATTAGTCTCCCTTTCTGTTCGATTTTACATTCTAGGCCGATTAGGAAGCAGCGACTTAGAGATTTTCTATGCGACAAAGGCAAAAAACATAACTAGTGGTGAGATTACCAACTACAAGTCACTCAAGGAAGCATCAAAAAAAGATATACCCTCAGATGCTCAATTCAAAGAGGCGTTTATCACCGCATCCGTCGGTAAGAGCTATTTAGCACGCTATTATCTTTGCGCGCTAGAAAATCAAAAAAATCGTAGAGAGAATTCAGAATTGATAGCCAACGACAATCCTGACGACGTAAATCTTGAACATATCCTACCAGAGTCTCCCTCGCCAGAGTGGAATCAAAATAGGACCACAGCTGAGTCATATGTGAATAGACTTGGCAACTTGACGTTGCTACCCACTTCGGAGAATTCTAACATCGGAAATCAGCCTTTTGAGAATAAAAAGGCTGTCTACTCACGATCAAAGCTATCCATAACACGTGAGATTTCGGAATATGAAAGATGGGATTTTGAAGCAATAATGGACCGCCAGCGCAAGCTTGCGGACTTGGCGGTTGCCACGTGGCAAATCCGCTGATCCTCCGGTCGAGCGGCCCCCTCCCCCCTACTCCTCCACCCCCAGCTCTAGCGCGGCCTGGTAGCTGCCGATCTCTGCGTTGGGGTCGATGCCGAGGCGCTCGAAGCTGCCGGAGTGGAACTCCTCCAGAAAGAGCGCGGCCGACCACGAGAAATCCTTCGCGCCCTGCCCTTCCCCATTCTCGGCGTTGTAATGCTCGCGAAAGCCGGAGAGCAGCGGCAGCACGTAGATCGAGCGCAACAAGCGATTGGCGAGCCATTCGTGTTCGCCATAGTCGAGTAGGCCCCGGTAGATCAGCCAGTTGATGTTGAGCCAGAGCGGCCCGCGCCAGTAATTGCGAGGCTGGTAGCCCGACTCGATGCGGCTGTAGCCGGCGGCGGTGAAGCTGCGGTAGTGGCAACTGCCAGAGTAGGCCTCGCTCTTGATCTGCTCCACCAGTTGGGCCGCCTGCTCGTCGTTGGGGATGCGGGCAAAGAGCGGAGTGAAGCCGCCCAGCTCGTGGCTGTGCAAGCGACGCCCCTGCTGAATATCGTAGGGCAGGAAGGTATTGAGATGGCCATCCCACAGCTTGCGGCGCATGGCCTCCGCCGTCTTGTCCGCCCGCGCCTGGTGGCCGTCCACGTCTTCGCCGATGGCGCGCGCAATCTCCATCAAATCCAGCTCGGCCTGCACCAGCACCGTGTTCGAGAGCAAATCCTGCACGAGGAAGGGGCAGACGCGCTGCAGCGAACGCTCGCGGTAGCCCTCCCGCTTGGCCTGCTCGGCGAGAAACATATACGCATCGTATTCCGCGTTACTCGGGCGGCCCGCCTCCTTCCAGTTGTCGCCGTCTCCGCGCCGGTATTGCGGGATGTCGATCGCCTGGAGGTCGAAGCGCCTCAGCAACTGGTCCCACACCGGCGAATTGTCGCGCCCGCTCTCCCACGGGTGGCGGATGTAAACCAGCCCCTCGCCCAACGGGTCGCGCTCGCGGTACAGGTAGTCGTGCCAGGCGCTCAGCTTGGGGTAGATCTCGCGCAGGAAGGCCGTGCGCGCCGCCTCGTCGTCCCACAACCGCGCGACATGCCAGGCCGCCGTCGCGTGGATCGGCGGCTGGATCAATCCACTCGTCGGTACGTCGTCCGGCGCATCGTCGCTGCGGAAATGCGTCTCCCAATACTGCGGCCCCGGCGTGTAATCGGTCTCCCAATCCGTAAAGACGATGTGCGGGCACATGCCGTTGCGCCACTGCCCGCGGAAGTAGTTGCGCAGCTCCTCCGCCCCCCGCTCCGGAGAATACCGTGCGCGCCCGATGGCCACAAACGCACTGTCCCACGACCACGCGTGCGGATACATGCCCTTGGCCGGCAGCGTATGCGTGCCCTGCCAATTATCGTCGAGCAGACGCTGCGCGCTCTCCGCCGCCTCCGCCAGCGAGTGATATTCCAGTTCTAATCCCATAACGCGTTGACCCGACGATACTACAGAGACGGCAGGGGGTCAAACGGAGGTGGGCGCGAGCGGTTCGATTGACGTGTGAGCGGTGGGACTTCATATTATCGGCATGGACACGCGAACGGAAACGCTCTGCCGGGAAGCCTTGGCTTTGCCCAAGGAAGATCGGACTTACCTGGTGAAGCAGCTATTAGAGAGTTTTGAGCAGGGCGACGACCTCAGCCCAGCCTGGGAGGCCGAAATCGTTCGCCGCTTGCACGACCTCGAAAGTGGTAAGGTCCAGCCCATTCCGGCGGAAGAAGTTCATGCCCGATTGCGCGAGAAGCTCTTTTGGTAGCGCTCTCTCCAGTACATAGACATAACTAAAAATAGGTTATTTACTTCTTTAAATCTCTTTGGACGCAGTTTAATCTCGCGGCTCATGATGACCGCAGAGAGGACATGGGTATTTTTAGATGAATCCGGTAACACAGATCTAAATGCGGATAAAAAAGGTGAAAGCCCATTCTATGTAATAGCAGCAGTGGTTGTTCCCGAAAGCTTGATCCACTCTCAACGCCTAGCCGCGCTAGAGATCAAGAACAAGCAGTTCGGGGGGAATGGAATGAAGACCAGCAAGCTAAAGAGCGGCAACAAGCCTCGGATTAATCTAATTCTTAACGAGATGGCCATGGGAGGCTTTAAGATCGTTATTCTTTCAATTGACAAACGTAACATCCATAAATTCTCGGGTCTTCAGTACAAAAAAAGCTATTTTAAGTATATCTACCGAAAAATTTATGATTTGATTTTTCGGTCCTACGAAAACCTCGTGATACGCGCTGACGAATATGGAAGCCCCGACTTCATGAAAGGATTCGAATCGTATCTGAGGTCCAAGTTCTCGGAGAGCCTCTGGCCTATTTACGATTTCCAGTTCACAAATGACAAAGATGAACCACTCCTAGGAATCGCTGACCTAGCTGCGGGAAATATACGGCGGCAATACGATTCAAACAGCTATCCCCCTGTACTTGAGATCTTGAGGAAAAATATACTGCAAAGCAGCTGGTGGCCATACCCGCCTGTTACAGTTGAAGCTACTACAGAAAGCTTAGAGCAGGAGAAGCATGATGGCATAATCGCTGACCACAGCATCAGGCTAGCAAACATCTTCGTCAGCAACAAAGAACATGATTCTGACTTTGAATATCACGTCGCAACAGTGGAAATGCTAATCAACTACAATTTAGAAAACCCTAACTCCTATTTAAGCGGTCCAGCCATTTGCGAAAATCTCAATGAACAGTTCAGAGATCAAAAGATAAACACGGACTTCTTACGCAGAAATATAATCAACAAGCTCAGAAGCAACAATGTTATAGTGGCTAGCAGCAGCTCCGGATACAAAATTCCGGCCTCTCAGACGGATATAAACACCTACATCAATATGGTTAGAAGCCGAGTCGTCCCTTACCTTGAAAGGCTAAAAATTGCTAAAGATGAAATTTTTAGAACAAGCCATGGATCACTAAACATACTTGAGAAACAAGAGGATCAGCTAATGACTCACCTTTTAGCTCCTTTTGAATCTTCTACTCCCCACCGCCCGGATCAACCAACCGGGCGCTGACGAAGATGAGCAAGTTTCGCTTCTGTGTCGACTCTCCTTCGGAGCGAAAGAGGCGGCCGAGCAGGGGGATGTCGCCGAGGAGGGGGACTTTGTCTTCGATCTTGACCGCCTGCTCGCGGGTGAGGCCGCCCATGACGACCGTGGCGCCGTCCCAGATGGTGACTTCGGTCTTCACCTTGCGCACGCTGAAGATCGGCTGGTAAAAGCCGCTGGGCACCGTGACGGTGTTGCCGCTGGAGATCGCGACACTGGTGCCGCCGTATTCGACAAATCCTTCGAACTCGGTCACTTGCGGCTCCAGCAACAGGCTGATGCTGTCGTCTTCCTCCACCGTTGGGGTCACGGCCATTTCGACGCCCACATTGCGGGTGGTGAAGTCGCGCGGGGTGCCGGTGGTGATGGCCACGCCCGCGCTGCCCGCGTCGGAATCGCCTCGGCCCACCTGCGCGTCAAGGTCGCCAAAGTTCTGCGGGTAACGCAGCTCCTGTGCGACCACGATCTCCGCCGTCTTGCCCGAAAGCACGGTGACTTTGGGCGCGCTCAGCAGGTCGTTACCCGTCTTGCGCTCCAGCGCGCGCAACAGTAGCTGCACCTGCGCGCCGCCCAGCACGCCCGAGATGTCGGCCAGCGGGTCGACCACGTCGGCCCCGAGGTCGATCTCGCGCGAGAGCTGGGGCGCGTCTTGCGGCACCGTCAGCTCGCCCGAAGGGCCGGCGCTGGGCCCGGTGATGCGCAGGGCGTTGCCGGCGGAGGTGGGGCTGATGGCCTGCGACAGCCGCCGATTGCCGGAGCGATAACGGTCGTTGCCGCTCGTCACCTGCCAGTTGAAGCCGATCTCCTCCAGGTCGCCCTGCTGCACCTCGATGAAACGCGCCTCGATCTCGACCTGCTTCACCTCGCGGTAACGGCGCAGGAGGTTGCGCACGCGTTCGAGGTTGCGCGGCGTCTGCGTCACGATCATCTGCCCGTCGGCCAGCGCAAGGTTGGCCCCCGCCACGCCTTCGAAGGGCACGCCCGCCCGCTGCAGAAACGCCCGCAACGCCTCCTCCTGCGAACGCAGCCGCCCACTCGGCGCGCCCGACTCCAGCGCCGGGGCCGGGGCAAAGGGGTCGATCGCCTCGCCCGCCAGCTCGCGCTCCGGCACGCCGATCAGGCGAATCAGGGTCGAACGGTTGAGCGGGAAGAACGCCGTCTCCAGGTTGGTGCCCGGCCCCACCCGAGGCCGCACCACCACCGCATCGGGCTGCACGTCGTATTCGTAGCCCACGCTGCCCGCCGCCAGATCGAGCACGCGCGCCAGCGACAGCCCGCGCAGGGTGATCGTCACGTCCGGGTCGTTGCCGCCGGGATCCATCAGCACGAGGTTGACGCCGCCTGCCGGGTCGAATTCCTCGCTCATGGTCGAGAGGGCGTCGAGCACGCGGCTCAGCGGCATGCTGGTAAAGCTGACACGCGGCAGCACCACTGTGTCGAGCCGACTGCGCAGCGCCTCCGTCTCCGGCGTGGGGCGGGGCTCGGCCAGGCGCGACTCGCTTTCCGGCCACTGCCACGAATCCTCCACCCGCTCCAGCAGCCGACTCCGCGTCTGCCAGCGCGATTTTTCCAACTTGGCCAAATCGGCTTCCGGCTCTGGCTCGTCCACCGCTACCGGGGCAGGCTTGGGCGTCGGGCGGACCACCGGCCCGCTGGGCTCCAGCCGCTCGCTCTCCAGCTCCACCAGATCGAGCAGCTTGCCCTCGGGCGGTTGCTTGGAGCGGACTTCGCCCAGCATCTGGTTTACGCGCGGGTCGTTGGGCGACAGCTCGTGCAGCTTCGTCAGGTGCAGCTCGGCCGTGCGCCAATCGCCCTGCCGCTGGGCCTGCAGCGCGAGCGCCATCCGGTCGACCGGCGTAATGGTGACTTCCGCGCTCAAAAGCGGAGCCGCGAGGGCAAGACTGGCGTAAAACAGGCGGCGCATAAACAAAGGGTTACGGAGTCGTAAGCGGATACGTTTCGAGGCGGCTCTGACCATCGCGGGTCCAGCGCAGGGTGTAGCCGGAGGCAGTCGAAGCCGTCAGCTCCACCCGCCAGTCTTCGAGGTTGACGGACAGGCCCGGTTGCAACGTCACCACCTGCCCCGCAGCCGTGCGGAAGGTGATCTGGCGCTCGCCCAACGGCACATCCCGGCCCGGCGGCAGGATCAAGTCGCGTTGCAGCGCCCGGTCGTGCACGCGCAACCCGTCCGGCGTCTGCCCACGCAGCTCCACCTGCCACTCGTCGACCGCGCCCACCGGCGACAACGACAGGTTGCGCTGCGTCTCCCGATTGAAAAGCAGCACCGCCTCCGCGCCATCGGGCTTCACGTAAGCCGCCTCCAGCCGCAGCCGGTAATCCAGCTCTTCCACCGCCACCACCTCCAGCCGCGGCAAGACCGTGCCCTCCCCCACCGGCCGCACGATCTCCAGCCCGTCCTCCCCCCACCGCAACGCCGGCCCGTCGAAGAGACGGAAGTCGCCGTCGGTGCTGGAAGGGAAAATGGGCATGTTTGCGGGCAACGCAGGCAACGTATCCCCAGCGGCAGGCACAAACACAGGCAAGTCTCTAGCTTGGCGAGTAGCATCCCACCAAGCTAGAGAGGCTAAAACCAAAGGCGACACGACGATCCAATAGCGTAAGTTCACCAGTAGGCCTCCGGCGGTAGGGTTACGAAGCGCACTACAAATTGGCTTTCATCGGACTGAAGCAGGCCTTTCTCGGGCGCAACGGAAGCCACTTCCAAAGCGGTAACGACCACCTTGAGCGGCGACGCTCGGAGCGCTGATTCCAACCGTGCCAAATCAGGAGTCTCTCCCCTAAAGTGAACTTCCCAGGTGATCAGCCGTAAATTCGTCGGTCCAGCCATCTCCACCGAGCAGCGAACCTGCGGTAACTGAGGAAGCGCCTCCCAAATCCGGGGATACAGCACGCCCGCCTGCGCCAGCCAGACCTCCCGCACCGAGCGGTCCCGATTCGAAGGCATACCCCAATCGTAGTCCTCTGGATCCACCGCGTAACGATCGGCAAGCTGCGCCCGCCACTCCTGTTGCTGCCGCAGCCAACGGACGTCCCAACCTCCCTCCAGCCGCGAAGCCTCTGGCCTCCAAGTCTCGGCCTCCGCCACGTAAGCAGTCAATTTCTCCGAGGCCTTCAGGGATTCCAGACGCGCCACCTCGCCTCTTAAGCGGTGCATTTCATATTCGCTTACCCGCTGGGAATCTTCCCGCGATCGAATAACCACCCGCAGGACTTCATTGCACAAGAGGAGGCAGATGAAGCAAAGCAAGGTGACTGGTATGCCCGGCAGGAACCTCATGGCAGCTCCCCAAGTCTGAATGTGAACGCCAACCGTCCCGGCTCCTGAGGCTCCACTTGTATGATCTCGACCCCCAGCCGATCATCCAACCGATCCAGTAGCACCTGAAAGTTGGCCGGCACCTCCGGATCGCGATCCGCTTCCGCTTCATTAAAGCTCCAGATCAGGCCCGACAGGGTCACGGTATCGCCCTCCAGGCGCCAAGCCGTAAAGTGCAGGTTTGGAATGGGCTGTGCAACCTCGTTCAGGACCTCCAGCATCCGTTGCAAGCGCTCTTCCTCCCTGCGGGCTGGTGCCAACGTTTGCCCGGTCGCCTCTGCCCAAGGCAGGTCTATCCGCATAAAGCGGTCCCCCTTCAACTCGGCCAGACGCGCCTCAAGCGCCACCTGCTCGGCCTCCAGTTGTGCGGCCTCTTCACGCAGCTCCTGCCAGCGGTAGGCTTGAAACGCGACCAGCAACGTCAGCGCCGCGGCCGCCGCACGAAAAGGTCCACACCAAAGGGCAGCGTCGGCGACATTCCGGCTCTGTGGATCGCGCAGGTCGAAACGCATTGAGAGCTTCGAGGGCTCGCCCAAGCCCTTCAGCCCCTCCACCGGCGGCACCCGGCGCTCGCCGTTTTGCCAGGCATAGACCGGCACGCTCTCGGGCTCCTCGCGGTTCAGCTCGGTGCGGGCGGAAGCAATGGCTTCGGGCCACGTCTCCGGGTTCGAGGCCAAGGGCTCCACGCGCACAAAGGTCTCGTACACGACGAGCAGCGCCGCCCAGCCCAGCTTCTGGTCGTCGATCAGGCGCACTTCGCGGGCGGGCGAATCGTCCGGCAAGTGAGAAGCCATCAGCGGCACGAGCTTCGTCACCCACAGGTGCGCCCGGGCAAACTCCGCCAGCCACGCCGCCAGCGCCTCTTTCCGCACCACGAGCAGCCACGGCCCTTGACGCACCCAATGGAGCTGCCTGGGCTCCAGCGGCAGCACCTCGGCGGGTGGACGCACGGGAGGCCAGACCATCGACTCCCAACGGGTGACGAAAAGCGACAGCGCGGCGGAAAAGATCTTCAATTCGCTGCCGGGGGCACAGTGTTCGCGCGCCAGTTCGAGCGCCACCGCCTGCGCATCCGCACCCGGCGCGACCGCAACCTCTTGGCGCACGCCCGTCCCTTGCAGCCGCACACGGGTGGGCGCGATCCATAGCTCGAACCGGCCGCGCGGCTTCATCGCCCCACCTCCAGAAACGCGGGCCACAGCGGCCAACGCAGGTCCTCGGGCTGGTAAAACGGAGTCGCCCGCGCCGGCAGCAGCCAACGGCTCTCCTGCACCCGCGCATCCGCCACGCGGAGCAAAAACGCCTGCGCCGCCTCCCGGTCTCTCAAGGCCGTCGCATACATGGTCGGAGCGACGGCGATCTCCTGATCACCCGTCCACACCTGCACACGCCACGCCGTCGGCTCGGCCTCCATTTGCCACATCTCGACTACTCCGGGCGGCACGAAAAAGCTCACCGCGAGGCGGGTCTCGACCGACGGAGGCGCAAACGTCGTCTCCTGCACGGCAGCCCACTGCTTCGCCTCGCCCCGCTGCGCCGCCCAAAGGCCGGAAAAGCGTACCCGCCAAGGCGCCACTTCGCCCTCGCCCGACACGCGCCGCGCCTGCAGGTGCACGCACACCTCGATCCACTCCGCCCGTTGGCGCTCGGGCGCGCGCTCGGCAAACTCCACCCGCTCGACCAGCGGCACCGCAGCGGCTTCTGCCAGCGGGCAGCCGAGCAACAGCCCCGCCACCAACCTGAAGCAGTAACCCCACGACAACCAGCGCATGCACCTTAGGCAATCGGCACCCTTACCGTTGGCAATGCAGAAATGAAAACGGACGTGGGAAAAGCTGAAAAATGATTCGCTTGAGGTTAACCGTTCACACGAGACTTGCTTTGCCGTTGCCCCGCACCCAACGTCTTCGAGTGAATCCTGCGCCCACTGCTGCTCTCTTTGCGGCCCTTGCCATCACCCTCGCCTCCACGATCTGGGCCGCCGCGCCCAGCATCACGACCGAACCGGCCTCCGTTTCGCTCGCCACCCGCGAGGCGACGTTCTTCCAGGTCGAAGCCTCCGGTGCCGATCTCGCTTACCAATGGTACACCGGGAACACAGGCGACACGACGGCTCCGGTGCCCGGTGCCACCGGCCCCCTGCTGGTCACGCTCCCCCTCACGGCCACCACCACCTACTGGGTGCGGATCTCAAATGGCGAAGGCCACGTCGATAGTGCTGCCGCGACGGCCAACGTCTCCCCTCGCCCAGCCGGCACCGTCTGGCAAATGGGCGACATCGACTACAACGAGGGCGCTACCGGCGATATGGCTGGCCATATTCCTACCTACCATTCCACCGGAGTTACTGACATTTCAGCGAGCGGCGAAACGCTCTTCCTCCGCCAAGATGGTGCGCTCTGGCTACAACAACGCTGGGACGCTCGATTTGCCGATACGGAAGTGGAATACCTGCTGGCAGATTCGATCTATCGCAAGGAAGACGGCAACCTATATACTCCATCATCACAAAATGGCGAGCTCTCGGACCTCCCAAGTGATACTGTCGTCTACCGACCTTTTCGTCATTCTGCCCGGATCGATACCAGCCACACCCTTTGGATGCGGGGCTACAACTCAACCGGCCAGCTCGGCACCGGAGATTTGGAAAGTCGGGCGGACTGGACCGAAATCGAAAGTGGAGTCGTCTCGGTTGCCGTAGGCGATCAGCATACGCTTTTCCTCAAAAGCGACGGGACGCTCTGGGGCATGGGCAGCAACTCGAGCGGGCAGCTGGGTGACGGCACTCTGGTGGACGCTTCATCGCCCATCCTGCTGCAAACCGATGTGGTGAAGATCTCCGCCGGCTCGCGCTTCAGCCTTTTCCTCACCGCCAACGGACGCCTGTGGGAATGTGGGGATCGTTGGGCAGACATTACTTTCGAAACCCCCGCCGGCAATCCAGTTCCGGTCCCGTTTGTCCTGGCCGAAGACGTCCGGGAAGTCGTCGCCAGCGAAAACCGCCACGGCTTCTTTATCAAGACCGACGACAGCCTGTGGGCCTTCGGCCAGAACGACTACGGCCAGCTTGGAGTCCCCTCAGATCCAGAGCCGCAGTATTCCCCTCGTGTGCAAGTGCCGCAGAAGGTCGCCGAGGATGTGCTGAGCGTCTACACCAACAGCTTTCGCAGCTTCTTCATCACGCGGGGCGATGGTGACAGCGATGCCGACGGCCTGCCCGACCATTGGGAGATGCGCCTGTTCGGCAACCTCACCACCGCCGATGCCACGAGCGATTACGATGGCGATGGCCAAAGCGACGCTCAGGAATTTCTGTTTCGTCGCTCTCCCGTGAATGCGGAAGAGAACTTCCGCGTTCAAGCGGGGTGCTTTCCTGCGTTCCAGAACTGGGCGGGATTTTCCTACAGCTTCCCCGGTGGCGACCCCACCGGCTGGTGTCTGGAGCCAAGCTACGTGGACACCCGCTTCAGCACCTACACGGTCGAGTGGACGCACGACCTTGATACCGGGCCTTGGCAACCCGTGACAGGCACCACCTGGGATTACGACTGGAGTACATTCTACCAACCCGGCTCGCGCCTGATCAGCCTCCCGGATATCCGCCAGGCACCCTTCTATGCGGAGGCCCAACCCGTCTACTTCCGCATCGCGGTAAAGCAACGGAGCAGCGCCATCCCCTTAGTGGAATGATGTGTTTAAAGGTATCTATTCCAGGCATATCCACCATCTTGCTTGCGGTTATGTTACACGGTTCATTACCTCGATCATAACGATGCGCGCTGCTGCATTTACGCTTCTATTTTCCTGCGCCCACCTCGCGGTCGGGTGGGATCAAATCCCGCGCCTCTACGACGCCGACGACGACGGCCTGCTGGACGAATGGGAGATCCGCTATTTTGGAGATCTGACCTCGACCAACGGCATTGGCGACTTCGATAAGGATGGGACGTCAGACCGGCAGGAGGCCCGCTATGGCCTCGATCCAACCGACGGTGTCATCTACATCAAGGCCTCGCTAGAGTGGCACGACGAATCCATCTACATCTTCCCGGAGCCTTACACCGCAGGCGCAAGATACCACTGCTACTACACCTACGACTTCGTCAGCTGGCATTATATCTACCTGTCGACGCAGCCTTGGACAGACCCGGTCCACCCTCGCAAAGGAGCAGACCTGAATGATGAATGGACTGCGATCGATTGGGATCGACCGGTCTACTTTGCCATCTCCATCGCTCTGGAGCCCAGCGCTCCTTATTTTCTGCCGCCTGATCCGCCGGAGAGCGGCCCGACGACACCACCTCCATCCATGACACCCCCCGAAAATCCTCTCCCATGAAGCCTGCCTTACCTCTTGTTGCGCTCAGCCTGATCGGCCTGACGGCACCTGTCTGCGCCGATGATCCGCTACCCTCACTCGATGCGTCTCTGGTCTATGCCAATGGCGACCTCCAGCTCCGATACTGGACGGACTGGCCCAGCACGACGAGTTATGTGCCCTACTGGACGACTGATCCGGTAGCCGGCGAATGGGTCCCGCTGATGTATTTCGAATCTGGCTACACCACGGGTCATCCGAATGGCGACTATCGTTGGTTTGTCCTGCCCGACCTGACGCAAGCGCCCTACAATGCCAATACGCAAGCGTTGTTCTTCCGTGTCGAAGTAACCGTGGGCACGGCGCCACCACTGCCGCCACCCCCCACTTATGTGCCCCCGCCTCCTCCGACCACGGAGCCTCCGCCCCTGGATACGCCGCCAGACTACACACCGCCTCCGCGCTGAGAGCGCCTGTGTCTTACGCCTTGCCGTGGGTGGCGGAAGTCCTTACTGCTGCCTTTCTCTCACCATGATTGATCGACCCCACAGACTGACTTGGCTGTTGGCCGGTGCCCTTTGCGCTGGCCTGCCGCTTGCCGCCCACGCCCAGGATGCCGACCGCGACGGCTACACCGATGCCCAGGAAATCTGGCTCGGCACCAACCCCCAAGACGGCACCTCCTACCTGAAGTCGAACCTCGTGATCGACAACGGCTTCTTCCTCACCTTCACCCCGAAGGCCACCTCCGCCAACTACCGCTATTTCTGGACCCACGAGCCATCGGGAGCCTGGACGGAGTTGTCGGGCCTCGCCAGCACGGAAGTCGATGGGCTGGTGCGCGTGACGTTGCCCGATCTGGCGCAGTCGCCCTACAACCTCAACGGCAACCAGGCGCTCTACCTCCGCGTCGTGGCCACCGCCAAATCCGGCCTGCCCGACTTTACGCCACCCCCGCCCCCCACCGAGCTGCCGCCCCCTCCGCCGGACTACACGCCGACGCCCCTGCCGTAGGCAGCCCGTTGGAGCCCAGAACGTCCCCGCACTTGCCTTTGCCGGCCGCTTGGCCTACAGAAGGCCCTTATGCCAATGGACCGCACGGCCGCCCGTGAGCTTCAGCCCGCCGACTTGCGCGGGATCCTCAAGTATGTCCCGCAATGGCGGGGGCACGTCTTCATCATCGCCATCGACGGCGCGGTGATCCAAGACGACAACCTGCACCACCTCGTGCTGGAGCTCGCGGTGATGCACAACCTCGGCATCCGCATCGTCATCACCCACGGGATTGGCGAACCGCTGCGCCGGACAGCCGAAGAGCGCGGCCTCGCCATTACCGACTACCGGGGCGAGGGCCCGACCGACGACGCGACGCTGGAGCTGGCGATTGAGGTCGCCGGCCTGCTGGAGCACCGCCTCGTCCGCGGCCTCACCCAAAACGGGCTGCGCTGCGCCAACGCCAACGCCGTGCGCGCGACCGAGCGGGGCCTGCTCAAGGGCGTCGACCAGCTCAACTCGGGCAAGGTCGACCGAATCGACAAGCAGATGATCCGCACGATGATCGACAACGACATCGTGCCCGTGCTCAGCCCCATCGCCTTCGACCGCGACGGCTGGCCCTACCGCCTCAATTCCGACCACCTCGCCTCCGCCCTCGCACTGGAGCTGCAGGCGAGCAAGCTCATCTTCCTCACCCTCTACCCCGGCCTCAGTGTGCGGGGCGAATTCCAGCTCAACGTCTCCGTGCAGGAAGTGCGCGAGCTGCTCGACCGCGAACCCGAGGCCATCGACGAACCCGTCCGCAGCAAGGCGCTGCACGCGGTCAAGACGATCGAGGCCGGCACCCCGCGCGCCCACCTCATCGACGCCCGCATCCCCGACGGCCTGTTGACCGAAATATTCTCGAAGGTCGGCATCGGTTCGATGATCCACGCCAACCCCTACGCGCAGATCCGCCGTGCCCGCAGTGGCGATGTCGACTCGATCCACCGCCTCACCCTCATCGGCGTGCGCGAAGAGAGCCTGCGGCTGCGCACCCGCGAAGAGCTGGAAGACCATATCGACGACTACCGCGTCTACGAGATCGACGACAGCATCATCGGTTGCTGCCGCCTCAGCCCGCTCGAAGACGGCAAGAGCGCCGAGATCGCCAGCGTCTTCGTGCACCCCATCTACCAGGGCCGCCACATTGGCCGCGCCATGGTCGAATACGCGATCGAAGAGGCCAGAAAGACCGGGCTGGAGCGCGTCTACGCCCTCAGCACCCAGACCTCGGCCTACTTCACCAAGATCCTCGGCTTTGCCGAAACGGAGCCGACCGAAATCCCCTCCAGCCTGCAAACCCGCACGGCCGATGCCAACCGCCGCAGCCGCGTCCTCGTCCGCCATTTGAAGGAGACCAACCCGGCCAAGCGCGAAAAGCTGCCGGTGGAGTGAGGGCCGGAAGATAAGATCAGCGCTCCTTGAAGCTCAGGATTTCAAAGCAGTTCAGGACGCGGTAATCCGCCTCATTATTCGTAATGAGGCGTTGAATCCCATTTTCAAAAAGCGTGGCGGCCAACAGGGTGTCGAGCAGCCTGCGACGCCCCAACCGGTGGATCCTGAGCCATCCTCCCAGTCGATTCACTGCCTCGCGATTGGGGAACACCGGAACGACTTCTTCTGCATTCCACCAGTTCTCGACCCGCGAAACCGCATCGGCCATCGGCAAAGGCTGCGGCATCCGCTTGGAGTCGGTAACGACGTGAATGAACTCCACCAATGTCTGCGGGGCCAAGGCAAACGTATGGCCTTCTCCCAAAAGATCCGTCAACAGACAATCTGCGGGAAGATGAAACGGGGGTCCGTAATCTCAACGGCGACCAGAAAGTCGGTATCAATCCCGTGGATCATGCCGCATCTCGTCCAATAGATCGCGATCCTGATAAGCCGGGGCAATCGGGCCACCGACACTCGTCGGTCGCCGGTTTTTCAGCGAGGCTGGCTTTTGCACCATCCGCGCGCGGTAGGCTGCCATCGCTTCCGAAACCAACTCTCCCGGCGACCGGCCCGTATCCCGGCTCAATACCATGATGTCTTCGTAGACGGGGTCAGGCATTTGCAGGGTCATCGTCTTCATGGTAGTGATCATAGCCTGCCCGCGCTTCTGCGCAAGCTTACCCTGCGTCCGCTCGCGCCCTGCCTGGAACCCAAGGAGGCCCTCTCCAGCATTGCCCGGAACCATCACGACACTAAATGTATAGCAACAGACAATTCTGGCCCTCAACTCACTGCCTGGATTGAAAAGAAAAACCCGATAAGCATCTACCTGTCTGCACCTTACGGCACAACCCCACCATTCCGGCATGCGTTGAGCAATAGCATCTGTCATGAATCTGGATTTCAAGGCACCGGAATTTAGTCGCACGCTGGAGCTGCCCGATGGGCAGGTGGTGGGTTATGCAGAAATCGGGCTGCGGGAGGGCAAGCCCGTGCTCTTCATGCATGGCTGGCCAAGCTGCCGGCTGCAGCCCTTGCACGCCTACGAGCTGGTGAACCGCTACGGGGTGCGGTTGATCGTGCCCGACCGACCGGGGCTGGGGCTGAGTTCACCCGTGCCGGAGCGGCGCATTGCCGATTACCCGGCGCAAATGGCCGCCCTGCTCGACCACCTGCAGATCGGGCGCTGCCACGTGATGGGCGAGTCTGGCGGATGCCCTTATGCGCTGGCCACCGCCTGGGCCTTACCGGAGCGGGTCGATAAAGTGGCGGTGCTTTGCGGGGCGCCGCCGTTGAGCGAGTTCGACGACTGGAGCGACCTCTTTCCCGTCTTCCGCCTCTTGCTCTCGATCCGCCAACGTGCGCCCGGGCTGCAACTGCAGGCGCTGAAGCTCGCGACGCTCTACACCCGGTGGATGCCCGAGCGCTGGATGGTCAAGGCGATCCTCCCTGTCCTGCCCTCGCGCGACCGCCAGGCGATGCAGGAGCCGCAAGCGCTGCCCGCCTACACCGCGATGGCGCACGGCACCTACGGCAATGGCCCAGCCCCCGTCTTGCAGGATGGCGAGCTGTTTCTGGCCGATTGGGGCTTCCCGTGGCGCGAGATCCGCCGCCCGGTCGCCTTCTGGCATGGCTGCGACGATCAGACGCTGCCCTTGGCCAAGACCCGCTGGCTGGCCGAGCAGATCCCCGGGGCTTCGTTCTTTCCAGTGGAGGGCGAGGGGCACTACTCGCTGCCGGTCTACCACTTCGAGACCGCCTTGCGCTGGCTATATCAAAAGACCGAAAGCACGGCTGAAAATTCCCGCCAAATACAAGCCATTTAGACCACTTAACGGCCTATGTATAAGCGCTTAGGCCTAGACAATAAACCATTCTCAACCTATACTTTTGCTTTCTTTTGGCTCGCGCTTTATCTATGAGAGAAACGTATGTCGTCGGTTGCTCTTGAAATACCTTGGGAAGTGCTCAGACGCAAAGTCTGCGTGCTCCACCGCCATCTGCAGTCGCAGATCCTGGCGGCACGGCAGGCGGGCGGCGCACAACGGCAATCCGAAATCGATCGTGTCTCGCGCGCGGATGTCATCTACCGGGTCGACGCCCGGAGTGAAGAGGTGATCCTGCGCTGGTTTGCCGACCACTGGCCCCAGGACTACCCCGTCGAGCTGGTGATGGAAGGCCTCGAAGGCCCGGAGCCCGTCACCTTCCCGCCGCGCACGCCCCTGCACCGCACGGTGGTCAAGTGCATCATCGACCCGGTCGACGGCACGCGGCCCTTTATGTTCGACAAGCGCTCGGCCTGGATTCTGACCGGGCTCGCCCCTCAGCGGCTCCATTACAACACTTTGGCCGACATTCAGGTGGCGGTGATGACAGAGCTGCCATGCAGCAAGCAATACATCGGGGACCAACTCTCGGCCGCCCGGGGAGAAGGCGTCATGTCGTGCCGGATGGACGTGATTACGGGCCGCAACTACGAGTGGAAGCCGGCCCCCTACCCGCGCGCCCAAATCGAGCACGGTTTTTACTCCGTGGTGAAGTTTTTCCCTACCGGCAAGGCACGCCTGGCGGAGCTGGAGGAACGCCTGATCGAGGGCCTCGGGCTCAACACCACCCTGCATGGCGCGGAAGTCTTCGACGACCAGTATTTGAGCACCGGCGGCCAACTGTATGAGCTGGCGGCCGGGCGCGACCGCTTCCACCTCGACTTGCGGCCCCTGGTGAATACCCACCTGCGCCTGCCGCAAAAGCTGGCCTGCCACCCCTACGACTTGTGCACCTCCCTGATTCTGCAGGAGCTGGGGGGCGTGGTGGAGCAGCCCAATGGAGACCCGCTCGACGCCCCGCTCGATACTACTACGCCCATTGCGTGGGCCGCCTACGCCAATGCCGAGCTGGCCAACCGGGTGCGTCCCGTCTTGCAGGAAGCCATTGCCGCCACCTTTGATGATCGCGGGGCATTCCCATCTCTGGGGCGTGGGCGTCGATAAGCGCCATTTTGCCTGATCCAGCGCCGTGCACCTTGCATGGCAGGCAATCCCCGTTTGGATCCGCCAACTTTGATAAGCGGCTCTTATTCAGGCGCTAGCAGCGGTCAAACGCCTCCCAAATCGAGGCTGGCATCAAAAATGTAAGTAGGTGGGCAGAACGTCAATCAACCAGGAGACGCCATGCCTACCGAAACTCATTATTACTCCCCCAAAAACGAACCTTCCCCCGCCCAGCCGCACGATGAAGCCGGCCACGGCGACACCCAGCATCAAGGCTTCCGCGAGACCGCCCGTGAGCAGTCGCGCCACCTGAAAGACGAGGTGAAGGAGCGTGCCCGTGAGGCCCGCCACAACGTGCAGTCGCAAGTCGAAAGCGGCGTGGACGCCCAGCGCCACCGCTTCAGCGACGTGATCCGCGGCTACGGCGACGCCGCCCATGCTGCCGCCGACGAAATGCGCGGCGAAGAAAGCAGTCTGGCCGGGGCAGGCGACTACTTGGATCGCCTCGCCGACACCTGCTACCAGGCGGGCGACTACCTCGAAGACCGCAGCTTGCGCGAGATGGCCGACGATGCCTCCAGCTGGGTCCGTCGCCACCCGGGAGTGAGTTTCGGCCTGGCCTTCGCCGCCGGTTTTGCGCTCAGCCGCGTGCTGACCGCCTCCCCCGTCTCCCAATACGAAGACGAGGGCCCGCAGGACGATTGGCCGCATACGCCGGAGAACACGCCGCGCGGCCAAGCCTACAGCGCTCACACGGAAGGTGAGTGGCGCGTCGACCCGTCTGCCCCGCAGCGCCCGAAGACCACCGCCGCCGACCCCGCTGCCCTTTCCGCCGGCACCCTGAACTCTCAACAGAGCTAAGCCGTGGATACGCAGACCCATACGCCACCGCCACCCCCCCATGCCGACGTGGGCTTGGCTGACCTCTTGCGCCAGTTGCGCGACGAGGCCGAGCTGCTCGTGCGGCAGGAAGTGAAGCTGGCCCGCCAGGAGACGCAGGAAATGGTGCGCCACTACATCCGGGCTTCCATGGCCCTGCTGGCCGGCGCCCTGATCCTGCATGCCGCCTTCCTCGTGCTTTTGTGGACGATCGGCACTTCGCTGATGTCGGCCTTCGAAGCGTGGGGCATGGATGAGCACCTGCTCGTGTGGCTCGCGCCGCTATCGGTCGCCGTCGTCACGGGTATCGTGGGCTTTATCCTGCTGCAGCAGGGCAAGGCCAAGCTCGCCGACTCCCGCGCCCGCCCCGAGAAAACCGCCAAAACGCTGAAGGAGGATCAACAATGGGCTCAGTCCAAAATCAAGACCGCGATGTCGTAGACCCAGTGGCGCGCGAGCAGGCCCTGATCCGCCAGCGCCAGCAACTCGACGGCGAGCGCAGCAGCGACGAATGGGCCGAGGAAATCCGCCTCACCCGTGCCCGCATGGACGCCACGCTCGACCAACTGGCCGACCGCCTGCACCCGCGCGAATGGGTCCACGAAGCGCAGACCTGGATCTCCGAAATCAAACCGGACGAAGTCATGAACGTCGTCCAGAACGGTGCCAATGCCACCGGTAACTTTGTGCGGCGCCATCCCTTTGCCTGCGGGCTCATCGCCTCCGGCGTGGCCCTGGCTGCGATTGGCGCCGGTAAACTCCACCAATCCGAAGAGGATACCATGAATTCCGACCACCACCTGCGCCGCGACCCCGAGGCCCCTTCCAACCGGGAGAACCTCCGCGCCGCCGCGCTCAACCCAGACGAACTCCAAACCGACCCCGCCATGCAGCAGCATCAACCGACTCAAATCCACGGAGGCGGGAGCCTGCCTCTGCGGGACACCCCTCCCTCCGCCACCACCATGCCCAGCCACTCGAGCCCCAGCGCCGCCAGCCGCGCCTCCGACCGCGCCCACGGCTACGCTGGCCGTGCCCGCCAAGGCATGAGCCGCGCCAAGCAGCGTGCCCGCGCCCAAGGCCACCAGGTGAAGGAGCGCGTTTCCGCCTCTTACCACGACGGTCGCCAGCGCCTCCAGGCGACGACCGAAAGCCACCCCTTGGCCGTCGCCGCCGGCTTTGCCGTGGCCGGCCTGCTGCTCGGCCTCGCGCTGCCCCGCAGCCGCCAGGAGCGCCAAGTGCTTGGCACCTACGGCCAGCGCATTCGTGACAACACGCGCGCCCAGGCCGAAGACCTCGTGCAGCGCGGCAAGCATGCCGTCAGCTCCGCCATGGAGACGGCCCGCCACGAAGCCAAGAACGAGGGCCTCACGCCGCAGCAGCTCCGAGAAAAGGCCGAACACGTAGCCGACCATACGCGTGAAGATCTGAAAAAAGAAGGGCTCACCCCGGAAGAGCTGACCGCCCGCGCCCGTCGCGTGGCCGAAAAATCAAGCGAAGCCGCCGAAGCCGAGGCCAAGCACCCGCACAAGCAACCAACCGAAGTCCACTAAAACTTTCAACCCGTCACTCCCCGTCAGCTCCGGCTACGGGGAGTTTTTGACGCCCCCACTCTTTCTCTCTTCGCCATGCCCAGCCTCAATCCCACGGTTTCCGCCCACGAGCGCAGCCACGAGCTGCCACACCAGCTCTCGCTCAAGGGCTGGTGGCACGTCATCCGCCTGACCCAGGAGAGCATGGGGAAGGACTTTCTGGCGCTCGTCTCCTCCGGCGTCGCCTTTTACCTCCTGCTGAGCCTCTTCCCGGGCATCGCCGCACTAGTGGCCCTCTACGGCCTCCTTTCCGACCCCCAGCAGGTGCAGCAACAGCTGGAAGGCGTGCGCGGCATGATGCCCGACCAGGTTTACCAGATCATCCACGGCCAGGTAACTGCCATCACCACGCAAACCACAGTGGCTGGCTGGAGTGCCGTCGTGAGCATCACGCTCGCGCTCTGGGGGGCCTCGCGCGCCACCAAAGGCATGATGCAGGCGCTCAACCTCATCTACCACGAGGAAGAGACGCGCGGCTTTATCCGCACCAACCTGATCGGCTTCGGGCTGATGGTCGGCATCACGGTAGCGGGCATCATCGCGATCGGCGCAGTCGTCGCCCTGCCCCCGATCATGAGCGCCCTCAACCTGCCCGGCTGGTCTCTGGGGCTGATCTCCTTCGCCCGCTGGGTCCTCCTCTTTGCGATGGTCATGGGCGTGCTCGCCCTGCTCTACAGCGTGGGCCCCGACCGCAAGCCGCCGCACTGGCAATGGAACACCTGGGGGGCCGCTATCGCCACGATCCTCTGGATCATCGGCTCCGGCCTGTTCTCGTGGTATGTCGCCAATTTCAACAGCTACAACAAGACCTATGGCAGCCTCGGCGCGGTCGTGATCCTCATGATGTGGCTCTACCTCAGCGCTTTCGTCGCCCTGCTCGGCGCTGAAGTCAACGACGCTCTGGAAAAGGAAACCGGCAAACGCGCGGCGGATGCGCGCAAGTAAGGAGCGCAAGGCACAAAAAAACCGGCACGTATGCCGTGCCGGTGAAAGAAAAATCGTAGGTGCTTCTGGCGCTGCGCTAGCTTTGCTTGCGACGGCGCAGGAGGACGAAGCCCGCGATCCCAAGGCCGGCGAAGGCTGCCGTCGCGGCAGGCTCGGGGACCACCGGGGCACTCGTATAAAGACCCGTGTTGGGGGTCGTCTCGTAGGCGTAAGCCAAGATGCTATAACCCGCCTCACCTCCTGGGAAATCGAATTGGGCCCAACCGTAGTGGGTATCGGTGCCAATCGTGAATTCGAAACCGATAAACCCAATGCCGCCACCGCCTTCACCCGTTACGGGGTCAATCCAACCAGCTCCTTCCGTCAATCGGGGTCCAAAATTCCAACCGGGGGCGGTAACAAAGGTGTCGTTACTGTCGATGAACCTCTCGTCGCCCAACTGAGCTGGGAAGTTCGACATTCCAGCAGGGTCTTGCACCCACCGCGTGCCGTTTGAACTCGCGATGCGCATCAAGTCGAGAGAGTCGTAGAAGGACATCGTCACCTCGGTGATCGAGTCGCCATTGAGGTCAAGTGCATAGCTACCGCTGCCGGAGATGGAAATCGGGATCGCGGGCGTGGTGACATTCACCATGGCCGAGATCGAATTGGTGAGAGCGCCCAAGGCCATGGCGCCTGCCACCAGAGGAAAAAGGAGAGACAATTTCATGATTTATTGTTCAGACGAAGCTTAGAGAAAAAACTACTGGACCAGCAGAAGCCCATTAGAATCCTGACGCATCCAGTACATACGAGCTAATGACTGAAGACAACAGCTTTTGAAGGACCGCAAAATCCCTTACGTTCTTGGACGGCGGTTAAAACAGGTTACCATACCGCTAGTAGCTTGGTTGCCAAGCCCTACCCCTCGGTAGGGCGCCGGAGCGCCTTGTTCAGCAAGTCGCTCAACAGGCGCTGCTCCTCGGGCGAGAGGTGGCCGTACATCTGCTCATTCAGCGACTCCTTGACCGCCTTCAATTCTGCCAATTGGTGCCTACCCTCATCTGTCAACTCCAGACGCGCACAGCGACGATCATTCGGGTCGGGCTCGCGCCGCACCAGGTGTTGCGCGACGAGCTCTTTTGCCATGCGCGTGATGTTGGCCTTGTCCAGCGCGCAATGCTCGGCAATCCCCTGCAGGTGCAGCCCCGGTTGCTCTTCGATCAACAGCAGCGCGTGGTAGTGCACCAGCGAAAAACTATACCCGAGGGCCTGCATGCGCGCGCCCCACTCGGCACGAAAACCACGGACTACTTGACCAAGGGCGAGAGGGAGATGCGGATCGACAGACATGAGGCGAGGGTGGGAGTGAGGAAAAAATATCTTGCGGTTGACGTCAGCATTAGAATAGCCGAAAAGTTGCATCATACAACCATTTAATTCCTTTCGGAAATTACATGTCTACCGACGCCCGCCATTCTTCATCGCCGGCCACCTCGCTGCGGTTCACCGCCCTGCTTGCCTCCGTCACCGCCCTCACCTCGTTGTCCATCGACGCGTATCTGCCCGCCTTTCCCGACATGGCAGCGTATTTCGACGAGCCGATCTCCAAGGTGTCGGCAACGGTGGGCGTCTACATGTGGGGCATCGCCGTAGGCCAGCTCATCGGCGGGTACCTTTCCGATCGCTTTCGCCGCAAGCACATCCTGCTGGCCGGGCTCTTCATTTTCATCCTCAGCTGCATCGGCATCGCCACGCAAACGACGCTGCAGGGCGTCTACATCCTGCGCTTCTTCCAGGCGCTGGGCGGCGGCTTCGCCATCGTCTCGGTGCCCGCGATCATACGCGACCGGGTATCGGGCAACGCGGCCGCCAAGCTCTTCGGCATGGTAGGGCTCATCACCATGTGCGCGCCGGCGGCAGCCCCCAGCCTGGGCACGTTGATCCTCGAATTTGCCGACTGGCATGGCGTCTTCATCTTCCTCACCCTCTACGCCATCGTCGTATCCCTGGCGCTGATGCGCGGCCTCAAGCCCGCTACGCACCACATCCCTACCATGGGCAAGCTCACGCTGGTGGAGTCGTTTTCAATGGTGTTGAAAAACCCGCTGGCGCTGCACTTCGTGGGCGTGATGTCGATGTGCTACAGCGTGGTGCTGATCTTTGTGACCAATGCCTCGATGCTGTATCAGGAGCACTTTGCCGCGAGCAAGCGCCTGTTCTCGATCCTCTTTGCGGCCAACATCGCCACCATGATCTGCTCAATGCTCGTCAGCCGCAGCCTGATCGGCAAAGTCCGCCCCGTAAAGGTCCTGCGCACGGGCGTGCTGATCCAGAGCGTGACGCTGATCGGCCTCTGCCTGGCCTACAGCCTGCGCCCGGAGCTGACCACCGTGGTACCGTTTCTGATGATCTCGGTGGGCATCGTGGGCGCGATCGGGCCCAACGTCCAAGCCTGCTTCCTCGAATTCTTCCCGCGTAATGCCGGGGTCGCCGCCTCGATCCTGGGGACGCTGCAGTTCCTGATCTCCGGCGCGCTCAGCACGGCCTCGGCCTGGGTCAGCGGCGAATATGGCGTGTTGCCGCTCTTCGGCCTCATGGCCACCTGCGCGACGCTCGCCCTCGTCTCCGCCTGGCCCACCCCGCAGAAATTCGACGCCGCCCTCACCGCCAGCCTGCAGGCGTAACGGCAGACGCCCTTCCAAACATAAAAAACGCTCCCGGCGGAGAACCGGGAGCGTGCAAAGGTGAACGAATCGAGCAGAAGCTACCTTATTGGCAGGCTTCGCACTCTTCGCCATTGCGCATGGCCTCGATGGAGCAGACGAGCTTCTCCTCTTCGGTGAAGGTCTTGCGCGGGGCGGCGGCGGGGGTCTTGCTCTGCTTCATCGTCACGGTCGCCTTTTCGATATTGGAGGCGCCGAGCGTGCGGAGGTAGTAGGTGGTCTTGAGACCTTGCTCCCAGGCGGCACGGTACATGTGGCTGAGCGTCTTCATGTCGGGCTCAGCCAGCCAGAGGTTCAGCGACTGGCTTTGGTCGATCCACTTCTGGCGACGCGCACCGGCCTTGATCACCCACTCGTAGGGCACGTCGAAGGCCGTCAGGTAACGCTCGCGCAGGTCTTGCGGGATGCCGTCGACCTTGCTCAGTTCGCCGTCGAAGTACTTCAGGGCGTCGCGGATCTCGTCGGTCCACAGGCCGCGCTCCTTCAAGTCGCGCACGAGGAAGGCGTTGAGCACCACAAAGTCGCCCGAGAGGTTGCTCTTGACGAAGATGTTCTTGTAGGTGGGCTCGATGCACGGGCTGCTGCCCATGATGTTGCTGATCGTAGCGGTCGGGGCGATGGCGAGCACGTTGGAGTTGCGCATGCCTTGCTGGCCGATCCGGGTGCGCAGGGCGTCCCAGTCCAGCTTGCCGCCGCGGGCCACGTCGAGCGGCATACCACGCTCCTGCTCGAGCAGGTCGAGCGTGTCCGGCGGGAGCAGGCCACGGCTCCACTTGCTGCCCTGGTAGGTCTCGTAGGTGCCGCGCTCGGCCGCGAGGTCGCTGGAGGCCTCGTAGGCGAAGTAGGCGATCGCTTCCATGAACTCGTCGTTGAATTCGACGGCTTCCTGGCTGGCGAACGACATGCCCTTGACGAACAACGCGTTTTGCAGGCCCATCACGCCGAGGCCGATCGGGCGGTGGCGGCTGTTGGCGGTGCGGGCGGCGTCCGTCGGGTAGAAGTTGATGTCGATCACATTGTCCAGCGCACGCACCGCGATGCGGATCGTCTCGCGCAGCTTTTCGAGATCGAGGCTGCCATCGGCCTTGATGTGGTTTTCGAGCACCACCGAGCCGAGGTTACAGACGGCCGTTTCGTCCTTGCTCGTGTTGAGCGTGATCTCCGTGCACAGGTTGGAGCTGTGGATGACGCCCGTGTGATCCTGCGGGCTGCGGACGTTGCACGGGTCCTTGAAGGTGATCCACGGGTGACCGGTCTCGAAGAGCATCTTGAGCATCTGCTTCCAGAGGTCGACCACGGGCACTTGGCGGCTCCAGATCTTGCCCTCTTCGGCCGCTTGCTCGTATTGCTCGTAACGCTCCTCGAAGGCCTTGCCGTAGAGGTCGTGCAGGTCGGAGACTTCGTTGGCGCGGAAGAGCGTCCAATGCTTCTTGGCCCCGGGCTCGGAGCGCAGCGCGAGGCGCTTCATGAACAGGTCGGGGATCCAGTTGGCCGTGTTCATGTCGTGCGTGCGGCGACGGTCGTCACCCGTATTGCGGCGCAGCTCCAGAAAGTCGTAGACGTCGTTGTGCCACGTTTCGAGGTAGGCGCAGCCACTGCCCTTGCGCTTGCCGCCCTGGTTGACGGCCACGAGCTGGTCGTTGTGCAGCTTGAGGAAGGGGATCACGCCCTGGCTCTCGCCATTGGTGCCCTTGATGTAGCTGCCCGTGCCGCGCACGCTCGTCCACGAGCCACCGAGGCCGCCCGCCCACTTGGAGAGGAAGGCGTTTTCGGCAATGCCGCGCACCATGATGCTCTCGATGGAGTCGTCGACCTTGTAGAGGTAGCACGACGAAAGCTGGCTGTGCATCGTGCCGCTGTTGAACAGCGTGGGCGTGCTGGAGCAGAAGCGACGGCTCTTGTAGAGGTTGTAGAGGTCCATCGCGCGGCCCTCGCGGGTCGCCTTCTCCTCGCGGAAGAAGAGGCCCATGGAGACGCGCATCCAGAAATACTGCGGCGTTTCGAGGCGACGGTGCGGGCTCGCGCTCTTGTCGACGATGAGGTAGCGGTCGTACAGCGTCTGGATGCCGAGGTAATCGAAGTCCATGTCGGCATTCGGGTCGAGCGCGTCGGCCAACTGATCGAGGTCGTAGGCTTCGACCACCTTCGGGTTGAGACGCTCGAGCTGCACGCCACGGCGCAGGTAACGCTTGAAGCCACGGCGGTGGGCGTCCTTGAGCTTGCCGATGCCATCGCGGGCGATGTCCCAATCCAGCACCTCTTCGTAAATGTAGGTCAGCAGGATGCGACCGGCGAACTTGGTGAAGTCTGCGTCTCGCTCGATCAACGACTTGGCGTTGAGGATGATCGTGCGCTTGAGGTCCACATACTTCATCTCGCTGTAGACGGAGCGGCGCAGCTCCTGCTCGATCGCGTCGTTGCTCAGGTTGAGCGCGAGGCCGATGGTGGCGTATTCGATACGCAGCTTCAGATCGAGGCCGTCCCAGAACTCGTTGCGGCCATCCTCCATCGTCACGAGGATCATGCTGGCCTGGCGGTCGTCGTCGCGCGGCACTTCCACCTCCTGCTGTTCGCGGATGTGGCGGCGGTGGGCGCGGTAGAGGATGTAGCCTTCGGCGACCTTGAAGTGGCCCTGACGCATCAACTCTTCCTGCACCATGTCCTGGATTTCCTCGATGTGGACGCGGCCCACGTTGAGGTTGCGCACGCGCTCCGTCACCGTGCGGGAGACGACCACGGCCGGCTCGCTGTCGAGGCCCATCGTGAGGAAGGCCTTGCGCACCGCGATCTCGATCTTGTTCGAGTCCCACGGCACTTCGCGGTTGTTGCGGCGGATCACGCGCACGCTCAAGGGCGCTTCCAGCTCTTCCTCGCCCGCATTGCGCAGGAGCAGGAGGCTCTTGGCCACGTCGGGCGCATTGTGATCGAGCAGGATCTTTTCGACCAGCAGGTCGATCTCGCGCGGGCTCAGGGTCAGCGGCTTGCCTTCGTTGACCAGCTTGGCCAGGCGGTCACCCACCGAACGAGAGACCGCACCCACGAACTCCTGATTCTTCGGGGTGAAGATCAGGTCTTCGTCGGTATCGCGGCTGAGGAGCAGGTTCGTCAGTGCCAGGCCGATCTTGTCGGCCACCTCGGCGAGGTCGAAGTCGAGCACCTCGTCGTCGCGGCGCACCTTGATGGTGGCCGGCACGAGTTCGGGCGAGAACAGCGAATCCTGCCGCACGGTGCCACGCCAGTCAAAGCGCGGCTTGGTGTCGGCGGGGGCAGTAATGAAGCGCTTCAGCGCGAGATCTTCGTCAAAGTGGGTCGAAATCATGGGACGTAGCCTTAAAAGTGATTGGAACAGAAGTTAGGGGAGTGAGAGGAGTAATTTAACAGAAGAGCACTAAGGACACGAAGAGGAGAGGGTAGAGTTCGGCCTGCGGTTCAAACAAATCCGCAAAACTCTCTTCCTCTCCTAACTTCTGTTCAAATGGATCTACTTTGTGCTCTTCGTGTTCTTCTGTAATACCCGGATTCTACAGATCGTCTTCGTCGACTTCGGCCAAAGACGAAGCCTTGCGGTATTCGGTGACGCGGCCTTCGAAGAAGTTCTGCTCCTTGCGGATGTCCATCATCTCGGCCAGCCAGGGCAACGGGTTGGTGATGCCCGGATTGAGGACCGGCAGCCCGCAGGATTCGAGGCGGCGGTCGGCGATGTAGTCGATGTACTGGATAAATTCGTCGGCGCTGAGACCCAGAGCGTTGACCGGGAGGCAGTCGCGGATGAACTCCTTCTCCAGCGTGATGCCCTCCTTCATCGTGGCGACGAGGTCGTCCTGAAACTCCTTCGTCCACACGTCGGGGTTCTCGGCCACCAGATCGAGCATGCAATTCTTGAAGACCTGAATGTGGTTGGACTCGTCGCGCAGGGTATAACGGAACATCTGGCCGATGCCCGGGAACTTGTTCTGGCGGTAGAGGCTCAGCACCATGCCGAAGAGGCCGTAAAACTGCGTGCCCTCCATCACCTGACCAAAGAGGAACATGTTCTTGGCCAAGGCCTGCTTGTTCTCGGTCTTCGTCAGGTCGAAGTCCCGGCGCAGCGAACGGCTGTTGCGCACCACAAACTCCGTCTTCTTCTTGATCGTATCGACATCCTCAAACATCGCCTCGCACTCGTGCGGGTTGATGCCCAGTGAGGCCAGCATGTAGACAAGGCTGTCGGCGTGGATGTTCTCCTCGTGGGCGTGGCGACCCAAGACCAGCTTCAGCTCCGAAGCCGTAACCAGCTCGCGCGTTACGTGCTGGATGTTGTCGCCCACAATGCCTTCGGCCGCACTGAAATAGCCGATCGCCATACGGATGATCCAGCGGTCGATTTCGCTAATCTCCCCGCTGGTATCCCGCCACTGCTCCACGTCCTTCTGCATCGGGACATCTTCCGGCTCCCAGTGGTTGGCCTTCATCGTCTTGTAAAGATCGTAAGCCCATTGATACTTCAACGGTAAGATGTTGAAGAACATGGTGTCGCGACCATTGATGACGCGCTTGGCGGCAAATGCTTCCTCGGCCTTGTCGCGGTCGAGGACGAAAGTCTTGTTTCCGATGGTGTAGGTGGTGGTTTCCATGGAGCGATGGCAGCTAAAATTCGCAGGATAAAGGGCTTAGGCGCGTCAAGGAAAAGAATGACGAAAATAGGGCCCGAAGCCCTACATATTGTGTCAATTCAGCCCTTCGGGCACCAGATGTTG
Source organism: Verrucomicrobiota bacterium JB022 (assembly GCA_030673845.1). Classification (NCBI taxonomy): domain Bacteria; kingdom Pseudomonadati; phylum Verrucomicrobiota; species Verrucomicrobiota bacterium JB022. The sequence continues at coordinate 56,468 of JAUTCQ010000006.1, read as the reverse complement.
TGCACCGTAGGAATCGAAGGGGGGGCAGTCAACACCGAACCGGCTCAATTTTTGCCCCTGATTTTCAGCTTGCGCCAGAAGGTGACATTTTGCCGGAAACCACCAGCCTGCTCCACCTCCGGCGGCATACAATGAACCTTAGGAATCTAGGCGCAAGAAGGAGATATTCCAAGTTATCCACCGAGTTATTCACAACGACTTTTGCCAATTATCAACGACTTACAAATTTTCCCACACCTTCCAGCAACGTTTTCCCCACAATTGTGAATAACTTACACACTTCGCACCATCTGAAGTGACGGATTTGTGACGCCTCTCACCGGATAGCGCCCCAAAAGTAAGGCAAAACGAAGGTGCAGGTTTACGTTAGCAGCGATTCAAGAAAATCAGAGCCAAACCGGCCTGGATTCCCAATCGCGCGGGAACCCCATATCCGCCTGCATTTTCACCGGCAATGACAGAACATGGGCGCGCACCCTCTCCAACCAATCGGACTCAGGGGCGACCACCTGCACCACATGCCCAAGCAAAACCAAGGAATTATAGAGGCGCCTGGGCTCTTGCGGGTTCAGGCTCTTGACCACAGCATTCGGCTGCTTTTGCGGAAGCGACACCGTCACCGTAAACTGGCGATTCCAGAGACGTGCGTGGTGCGCCGATAGGTTCCGCAAGTAAACGGTATGCTCCAGCAGGGATTCAAAGCCATTGATCGATAACCCATAAATTCGCGCTACAGCTTTCTTGTCCCGATCTGCTGCTGTATTTGCATAGAAGCGGCTCAACAAGCCAAAACTCATGACCTCAGTCACACACCAGATTGGCGGGCGATTCATGCCATGCTGGTTTCGATAGTGAGAGACGAAGGGCTCCTGACTTTGGCCTAGTAAGCGGTCCAAGGAATCGAGATTCGCTTGATAACGCCTTTGGTGGCGAAAACAGGCCCCTTGCTCATAAGCGTCAGGGCCGTGTGATTCTCCCATGATGTAGGCCCATGTGGCGCGAACCGAAACTTCCAGATGCTTGCAGGCCTCCCCCACCAAAGCTCGTAGCTTTCGATCAAAAACATACAGTGCCCACAGCTCCTCAAAAGTTGTGCCGTGCCTGAATTGATCTTTGGTATCCTGAAACGGAAAACGATAGGCCGACAACCGATAGTAACTATAGTGGGTCAAAATATGCTTCGCAAACGCGACATCTCCCACTTGCAGCCCGCGCGCCCTGAGAATGGCAATCTGCTCATCGTAGCGCTTAAAAGCGCTTTGCCACCATATTCTTGAGGCTAAAAGAGTAACCCGCCAATTTGGGCATCGTTGAGAGGCCTGGCGGGTATTGTTAAGAAATAATATGAGAGCAATAGCGCACCTAAACAAGGAAATAGATCGGGTAGCCTGACGGAACAATCCCGCCAGGCCACCCGGACCCAGCCCATTAGAGGGCGTAAACATAAGCCATTAACCCCCAACACCCTTACCGCCCGTGCCGCCGCGACAGGTTGGTGTTTAGAAACGCGCCCATGCCGGTGTAAAGCATCAACTGGCGGAGGCTGCGCATGGTACCGAGCATGGAGGCCTCGCCCTTCACGTTGGGCTCTTGCACCGGGCGCAGGATGAGGATGGACGCGATGGTAAACGTGAATGAAAGCGCGAAGCCGATGCGGAACAGCGTCGCCTCGTCCAGACCCCAATTCTGGCCCTGACTGAGGAACCACCCGGCCGCCACCGGGCCCATGGCCGTGCCCAGCGAAGTGATCGCCAGGTGAATGCTGATGGCCGCGCTCTTGGCATGCCGGGGCACCAGCTTCATCAGCAGCAGGAAGATCCCGAGCAGGTAGCCGACCGAGACCGTGCCGCCCCAACACCAGAGCGGGTAAAGGATCCAACGGTTGCCAGGGTTGAGAAACAGCCACGTATAGTCCATGCCCTTCCACGCCACGAGCGACAGCATGATCACGGGCCGCGCGCCATGCCGCTCCACCAGTCGACCGACATGCGGCATCGCAATCGCGCCCATCAGGGTCGAAAGGATCGTGAGCGTGGCCATGAGGAAGACCGTGCCGTCGAGGTGCCGATAGACATAGAGGGGCACAAAGGGGCTGATGAAGCTGATCCAGAAGCCCACCCAGGCGGCAAAGATCACGAAGCGCCAGAACGCCTTCTCACCCTTGAGCAAGCGCAGGTTTTGCCAGAAGTGCGCACGGCTCAGCTCCCCATCCTTCCCGGGGGTGCGGATGGTGTTGTTCCACAGGGCCGAGCCCAGGCGCGCCACCACCCCGATCCCGATCAGCCACTGGAAGTGCCGGATGGAAGAGCCCTCCGCATCGTAGGCCAGAGCCGCCACCAGCACGAGGTAGGCGACCGTGGCGGCGTTGATCCAGCGGTTGCGCACGCCAAAGTAACGACTCTGCAGGGGTGTGGGCACCCAGTCACGCGTCCAAGCCGTCCAGCCGACCGTGACCAGCGAGGCCGTGATACAGATGCCGGTAAAGAAGAACAGCATCAGCTCGCGCACCGCCCCAGGGTCTTCCGTCGGCACATAGGGCAGGAAGCCGACGAAGGTCAACCACAGCCCCACGTTGAACCACGCCATGTTGACCGCCAGGTCGCGCCCCGTGAGGTAGCGCGCGAGAAACGGCACGATGAACACCTGCAGGAAGTTGGCCCAAAAGGGCAGCGAGGCGATCCAGCCATACGTCGCCTTGTCCAACCCAAAGCGGTCGACCAGCAGCATCGAGAGCAGGAAGTTACCCGGCAGCGCGAGGAAGACCCACGGGGTCGCAAAGGTGCCCTCGATGATGCAGTTGGTCAGGTTGGCGCGCAGGCTGCCCAGCGGGGCAGATGGTCGGCGGCGGGAAGCGGAAGCACGCATGAGATGAAGCGTCCTGTTATCGGCTGGAGTTCCTCGCAAGTAAAGCCACCTGCGCCGCCTTGCGCAAACGTTTCGTGGCTGGCGGGCACCACTTGTTCCGCGCCTTGACTTGCCCCCTTCCGAAAGTAAGAGAACCCAACGCAAGACGATGAGTCGTGCTACCGGCCCCTCGGAAGTCTACAGGGGGTTTTCGGCTTTCAGGGCCGAAACATTCCCAACGCCAGCGATCAAAGCCGCAAATATCTGGAGGTCGAGCTTCCCGCAGGCAGATCCCTACAAGCTTCAATCTTGCGCTACGCCAGCGACAGCCCCGGCTTGCTGGTGCCGGAAGGATGCCATCACTTAGCCCGGGGTCGAGGGCCGCAAGGCCCGATACCCCGGGAATCTCACGCAACTAAACTGCACACCGGAGGGTGTGCCACGGCGGCAGGACCCTTCTGAATCAACACCAGCCGCCTCTCTTTTTGGAGGAATCTCTCCCCCACCCTGGTCCGCGGCGGCGGATCGGGTCGCGCAAGATGCCTGAAAACAAAAAAGGTCGCGTGTCGCCGGGCGGGCGGTTACGCGACCATTTCGGTCCAAGGCGCTTTCTGCAGGACTGCCCGGGAGGTGCCGGGAGCGGGCACGGGCTGAGCAATCAGCGGGTGAGAGCGCAGCCGGCGATTGCGGGGGCGCTCTTCCTGCAGGAACTTGAGGTATTTAAGACGCGCTTTTTTCAACATGAAGGAATTGGGCCCAGCTGGCATCGATGTCCGAACCAGCGACGATGGCCGCGAAAGGACGCCACTTGGGGCGGCTCGGCTTACGGATCAGCCGCAGCCCCGCCTCGTGGGGCAGCCGGTTGGCCTTGCGCGCATTGATCTCCCGGGAGCAGGTGACGATGTTTTCCCAGGAGGTGCGCCCACCCCGCTCGCGCGGGATCACGTGGTCGAGCGTCAGGTCTTTGGCGCGAAACGTCTGCCCGGTGTACTGGCAGGTGAAGTTGTCGCGCTCAAAAACGCTCTGGCGGTTGAACTTGACCTCGGTGATGGGCAGCCGGTCAAAATCGTTCAGCAGCAGCACCTTGGGCATCAGGATGCTGCGGCGGATGGTGCGGACCCACTCCGCGCCCTTCAGGTTGCGGCTGGCGGCGGCTTCGGAGAATTCCAGCCAATCGACAGTGGAGAGCGGCAAGAACTGGCCGTCGAACGTATTGATCACGCGCGCGTGATCCTGCCAAAGCAGCGTAAAGGCCCGCCGCACGCCAATGATGTTCACCGCCTGCCAATTGCGGTTGAGCACCAGCACCCGGCGAAAAGATGGCCTCTCGTCGTTGACCTGAGTGTCTTCGGTGGAGGAGGACGGTGCGAAAATCATCTAGGGATTCGATTATAATCGAGAAAAGGGGGCGCCTGTCAATCCTTCAACAGCAACTGTCAAGCCTATTTAACCCAGATGTCACACCAACGTCAGGCAATGGGGGCTGGCGAAACCCGAAACCTCCGCTATAGTGGGAGGCGATGTCACCGGTAGAGTTTTTGTTACTCGCACCCGTCTCGCTGTTCGTGATCAGCGGGCCGCTTTCGGCGGTGCCCCTCTTCCTGGCCATTACGCCCGACAACTCCCCCAGCGAGCGGATCGACATGGCGCGCGTCGCCTGCATCGTCGCCTCCTGCGTGCTGCTGGCCTTCGCGATGCTGGGCGAGCTGATCTTCCGCGCCATGGGCATCACGATCCCGGCCTTTCAGGTGGCCGGGGGCGTCCTGCTCTTCCTCATCGCGCTCGACATGCTCAAGGCGGAGGAATCGCGCCGCCAGATCACGCCCGAAGAGAGTGCGGAAGCGGCCCGCCGGCAAGATATTGCGGTAACGCCGCTCGCGGTGCCTCTGCTGGCCGGCCCGGGCGCCATCTCCACCAGCGTGCTGCTCCAGAGCCAGGCCGACACCTGGGTCCACATGGTCATCCTCTACGGCTCGATCGTGGCAGTCATGTTTGTGACGTTTATCGTGCTGCGCTTCTCGGCGTATGGGGCGCGCTGGCTCAACCCCCTCATGCTTAGGGTCAGCCGCCGCCTGATGGGCCTGATCCTCGCGGCCATGGCGGTCCAGTTTGTCTTTAATGGCTTGCAGAGCAGTGGCTTGCTACCAGCCCGCTAGGGCTTGCCCTGCGTTTTTTACGAATTAGCCAGCTAATCTTATCGCGAATAGAAGTTAAGCGATCCAAAGACCGGGCGATATGCATGAGTGGTTACCCTTGGTCCCACTCCTGCCTGTATCCGCCATGAAATTTCTCCAGCTCCGGTCTTTGCGCGCTAAAGTGTTCACCGCCGCGACGCTCTGCTTTGCGTTGATCGCCCTTTGTGCCGCGCTGCTCTACCACAACATCGCGACGCTGCTGGAGACCGAGCATGCCGTCGACCACGCACGCCAGACGGTCGAGTGCATCGACGAGCTGCAGCAGTGCCTGGCCGACATGCAGACCAGCGTACGCGGCTACTTGCTGACCGACGATGCCAGCTATCTGGAGCCCTACCAGGCCGGGCTGGAGCGCATCCCTTTGCTGATCGACGAAGCGAAGGCGCTGTTCGCAGCCGAGCCGGAGCAACAGGCCGAGCTGGACCGCATCCATGGGCTCGCCCGCGAATGGATCGCGCAAGACCTGCAGCCCGAGATCGCGCACCGCCAGGCCGTCACCGCCGGCACCCTCACTTTCGCCGCGCTGGTGGAAGACCTCGACCGCGCCAAGAGCCATGGCCGCGTCCGCCAGATGCGTGAGGCCATCGCGGAGCTCCGCGCTCACGAAGACACCTTACTTGCGGCCTTGAACGCTAGTTTCGACCGCATTGCCCTCCACTCCGAATGGTGGGCTTCGCTCGGGATCGGCCTGGGCATTGCGATCGGCTTTGCGGGCCTCATCACCATCGTGCGCCAGACGAGCAACCTGCTCGCACGCCTCGCCCAATCCATCGACCAAGGGGCCGACCAGATCGCCGCCGCCACCCACCAGATTGCCGGGGCCACCAGCGCCCTCGCCAATGGCGCCACGGAGCAGGCCTCGTCTCTCGAAGAATCGAGCGCCTGCCTCGAAGAAATCTCCGCCAACACCGCGCGCAACGCCGAGACCACCCGCGAAGCCCTCCCTATCGCCAAAGCAACGGAAGAAGCCGCCACCGCCGGCGCCCAGACCGTGCAGGAGATGCTCGCCGCGATGCAGGAGATCCGAGAAGCCGCACTCAACGTCGGCCAGATCACTAAGTCGATCGACGAAATCGCTTTCCAGACCAACATCCTCGCGCTCAACGCCGCCGTGGAAGCCGCCCGGGCCGGGGAAGCCGGGGCCGGCTTTGCCATCGTGGCCGATGAGGTGCGCACCCTCGCCCGCCGCAGCGCCGAAGCCGCCCGCCTCACCACCACGCAGCTCCAGGGCTCCCGCGAAAAGGCCGAGCACGGAGCGTTGATCAGCAACCGCCTGGGGAGCAGTCTCGAAACCATCGTCGCCGCCACTCACCGCGTCAACGCCTGCATCAAGGACATCGACGCGGCCACCCACGAGCAGAAAACCGGCATCGAGCAGATCAACCAAGGCGTGAGCCTGATCGACCAGGTGGTGCAGACCAACGCCTCGATGGCCGAAGAGACCGCCGCCGCCTCCGAAGAGCTGCACCAGCAGTCCAAGGCGCTCAAGCGCCTCGTCGACGATCTGCTGATCATGAGCGGCAGCCGTCAGGAGAAAACCATGGCCGCTACCGTCGAAGCCCCTGCCATGCATCAGCCTGCCCGCTCGCACGGCCTCAATGGCCGCAGCCACCGGATGACCTTCGCCAAAGACCCCAATCAGCTCAACGGCCACTCTCCCCGGGTCGCCCGCCTCCTCGTGCCCCAAAGCGCCGTCCATCTGGAGCTGGAGCGCGGGAACTAAGCGCCTCCTGACTTCTTGAGCCGAGGATTTGATAACGTTTTATATAAATCTCTTAAAACCGCCGAGAGCAGCGACCGCACGGGCACCTTCTTCCCCATTGTGCAGCTAAAGGGCACCGCAGTCGTCGCAAACGTGCCCGAGCCAACTACCTTCACCTTGTTTGCCGCACTGTGCGCACTTGGGGTTGCCGCCCTTCGCCGTCGGCGCGGATAAGGAACAAACAAAAAGGCTGAGGAAAGCACATCCTCAGCCTTGGAAACCTTTTCTGAAGCATCCAAGCGCTTACCCGCGCTGCAGCTTCACATTGCCCTCGCCGGCGGTCACTTCGCCGATGTGGAAGGCATGGTGGCCAGCTTCCACCGCGCAGGCCTTGATCTGCTCGAGCGCTTCCGGGGCCACCACGAGCACCATACCGATGCCCATGTTGAAGACCTCGTGCAGCTCTTCGTAGCTGACTTCGCCGAAGCGGGTGAGGGCGTTGAAGATCGGCAGCGTTTCCCAGCTGTCGGTCCACACCGTCACATCGACATTGCTCGGCAGCACGCGGGGGATGTTGCCGGTAAAGCCGCCGCCGGTGATGTGGGCGGCGCCAAAGAGCGCGTTGCCCTCGCGCACATCGGCGCGCTCGTTCTTGTTGAACAGCGCCAGCGCCGACTGGAGGAAGGGCGCGTAATTGCGGTGCGGGGCCAACAAGGCCTCGCCCACCGTCAAGTGGTCGGCACCCGGCAGGGGGGTGTGCGGCTGCCAGTTCTGCTCCTGGAAGCAAATCTTGCGGGCCAGCGAAAAACCGTTGGTATGCAGGCCGTTGGAGGAAAGTCCGATCAGCTGGTCGCCCGGGCGGATCGGGTCGCCCGTCAGGATCTTCGGCTTGTCGACGACGCCGACGACCGCGCCCACGAGGTCGAACTCGTTCTCTTCGTAGACGCCCGGCAGCTCGGCCGTTTCACCGCCCACGAGGGCGATGTTACCCGCCACGCAAGCATCGGCGAGGCCTTCGAGCAGTTCGACATAGGCGCGCTCTTCCAGCTTGGAAGTGGCGTAGTAGTCGAGGAAGAAGAGGGGCTCCGCGCCACACACCGCCACGTCGTTGGCGCAGTGGTTCACGATGTCGTGGCCCAGGTTGCCATAGCGCTTGGCCAGCGAAGCTACCTTCACCTTGGTGCCCACGCTGTCGGTACTGCTCACGAGCACGGGGTGCTTGCAGCGCTGGCTGAGGCTCGAAATGTCGAACAGGCCGCCAAAGCCGCCGATCGCGCCCAGCGCCTCCGGGCGGGTGGCCCGCTTCAGGGCCGGCTTGACACGGTCGAGCAGACGATCTGCCAGGGCGATATCCACCCCGGCGCGGGCGTAGGCTTTGGAAGGTTGTTCGGACATGCGCGTAAAAGCAGCAGATTCCGCCGCCCTCGGCAATGCCGATCTTCCACGCGCCCGCCAATGTCGCCCGGCGCGCCAGCCAGTCGAGCCTTGCATTTGCCCCGCCGCACGCTATCATCACCCTTCACCGCCGCCCATGAGCGGCCTGTTGACTCAGTCGTTGCTCACGCCAGGCAGCTGCCGCAACTTTCCCGCGCCTGCCTCGCTTGACCTCCGGCCGCTCCCGCCCTCGTGGGAGCGGCCCTACACCTAACGTTCGCTCAAAGAAGTTAACCGTTGCCCCTGGCAAAATGAACCAGTAGAGGTGCCACGTAAAAATGGAACCTGTCATCGTTTCGCTGTCTCAAAGTCTCACGGTCGTTGGTCGCGCCGTGCGCACGTCTCATCACGACCACAGCCGCTTGCCTGTCTCTCCCATCCGCGAACTTTGGAGCCGTTATTTATGTGACGACTTTCCTTCGCAGATCGCCCGAGGCGGGGAGCGTATTTACGGCGTATACCACGAGTTTGAAAACGGCTGGGAAGGTGCCTACACCGTCGTCGCCGGCATGGACAACGTGCCCGCCTACGACACCGAAACCCAAGTCCAGCTCCAGCCCGGCCGCTACCTCGTCTTCTCCTGCAAAGGCGAAAAAGAGACCGCCTCCTACGGCTGCTGGGATGCCGCCTGGCGCTACTTCGAGCAAGGCGACTGCCCCCACACCCGTCGCTTCGCCACCGATTTCGAGCAGTACCTCCCCGACGACACGGTGGAACTCTATATCAGCGTCGAGTAAGTCGAGAGGCGCAAGGAAAGGCGCTGATCAAGCCCTACCCTTGCCCCTCTACGATCCCTTTTTCTTGGCCGTCTTCTTTGGGGTGGCGGCGGGTGGAGGTGTGGTCGGGCGTTCGCCACGGCTCGGCTTGGTCTCGTCCATCGGCTGCTGGGCGACGTTTTCAGGCTCTTCGACCGCCCGGGTGGCGACCGGCACCTTGCGCGTCGAGGGGAAGTCCTGCAGCGAGATGTGCGCGCGCTTGCTGCGCTTGAAGATGGGATGACTTGTGAGGTAGGCGACGAGGAGCTGCCCCACCGCGTTGAGCGAGTCGAGGTGCGTGCGCTCGTAGCCGTGCGAGGCGTCGAGCCCGAAGGCGATCAGCGCCGTGCGGATGTCGTTGCCGCTCTCGATGGCCGAGGCGCTGTCGCAACGGTAGTAGCGGAAGATGTCGCGCGCGTGCTCGATCCCATGGTCCTGGCACAAGTGGATGAGGAAGTGCGTGAGGTGGTAGTCGAACGGGCCCGAGCTGTCGGCCATCACCACCGTCACTCCACGCTCGATCGTGTTCTGGATCGGCGCCATCGTGCCGTTGTCGACCGTCACCATCTCGGCCACATCGCCGTGCAGGCCGGCGGAGGCCCCGATGCCCACTTCTTCGCTGAGGGTGAAGAGGATATGGCAGTCGACCGGCAGCTTGGTCTTGCTCTCCTTGAGGTGCTTGATCACGGCCAGCACGGTGGCGACGCCCGCCTTATCGTCGAGGTGGCGAGCATTGATGTAGCCGTTGGGCAGGAGCTCGGCCTGGCTGTCGATTCCCACAAAGTCGCCCACATTGAAGCCGGCGTCGACCAGGTCTTTCTTGCTGTAGACGGGCGCATCGACGCGCATCTCCAGGTTGTCCCAGCTCACCTCCTGCTTGTCGACGCCGTCGTTGTAAACGTGCCCGCTGGCCTTGAGCGGGAGGATGCTGCCGCGAAAGAGCTTCGTGTCCGTAAAAATGCTGCCGCGCGCGCCCTCGGCCCAGCGGGCCGACCAGGTGCCGACCGGCGTCAGGCCCAGGCGCCCGTTGTCCTTCAGCTCGCGCACCTGCGCGCCCAGCGTGTCGAGGTGCACGACCACCGCACGGTCGGGGCTGTAGACTTCGCCCGGCAAGGTCGCCCGGATCGCGCCCCGGCGGGTCAGCTCGTAGCGCACGCCCAGCTTGCCCAGCTCTTCGCACACGCGGCGGACCACCGGGTCCGTATAGCCGGAGGGGCTATGGATCGCGAGCAGCTCGAGCAGGATGTCTTGCAGGTAATCGAGGGGAAGGTACGCGGGCATGAGTTAAAGGAACCACGTTAGGGGCAGATAAGCCAAGCAAAAGTAGCCCGGAAAATCGCCCAGCGCCCGCCAGCCGCCTGCCCCTGCACGTTTGGCCGTCTATCCGGTGCCCCATCCGCTGGTCCCATCGGTTTTGCTTCCCATTGCTCACGCCTCGTAACATGTTGGGGAAGTGACGGTTCACCCCTGGATCAGGAAACACCTGTATTGGATCTGCCAGATTGGCGGCTGGGGGACGCTAGGGATCATCCTCACCATTTTCAGCCTGGTGGAGGACGAGGAAGGCGTCCTCGACATCATCACGCAGAGCACTCTGCTGACTTCGGCCTGCCTCTTTGGCACCCACTACCTGCGCAGCATCATGAAGCGGCGCAAGTGGCTGACGCTGCGCCCCCGCCCCGCCCTCTTTCGCATCATTCCCACGATGCTCGGGGTCAGCCTCACCTTTTCGGTGCTGGAAGCGCTGCTGCTCTTCATCATCACGCCCGAAGACATCCAGGCCTCGCCGCAGACGCCGATCATCGCCGTCTTCACCTTTCTCGTCCTCATCATCTGGCTCAACCTCGTGATCCTGTATGTAGGCTGGTGCGGCATTTATCTCGGCTACAAAGTCACGCAGCGCAACCACCAGCTGGAGACCGAGCGCCTGCGCCTCCAGTCATCCGCCAAGGAAGCGGAGCTGCGGGCCCTGCGCTCACAGATCAACCCGCATTTTCTCTTCAACTGCCTCAACAGCCTCAGTAGCCTCATCGCCGAAGACCCCACGCGGGCCAACCAGGCCGTGCTCCACCTCGCGCAAATGCTGCGCTACAACCTGCGCACCTCCCGGGCCGAGCTGGTGCCGTTGAGCCAGGAGCTGCAGGTGGTGGAAGGCTACCTCGCGCTGGAAAAGATCCGCTTCGAAGACCGCCTGCAGATCCGTTACGACATCGAGCATCGGGCCCTCGCCGGCATGATCCCGCCCTTCATCGTCCAGCACCTCGTCGAAAACGCCATCAAGTACGGCATCTCGCGCAAGGCTGCGGGGGGCGAGCTGCAGGTGGCTGCCCGGGCCGAAGGCGCCACGCTCATCATCTGCGTCAGCAACCCCGGCGAACTCGTCGACCACGGCATCTCGACCGGCACCGGCCTCACCAACACCCGCGAACGCCTCAAGCTGCTCTTTGGCGAAGCCGCGCAGCTGAGCCTCGACAACGGCCCCGAAGGCACCGTAGTGGCCAAGGCACACCTGCCGTTCCACACCGCGCACTCGCTCCGCCCAACCCCCGTTTTGCATGAAAGCTCTCATCGTTGACGACGAACGCCTCGCGCGTAACCAACTGCGCCGCCTCCTGCAGGCCCACCCGCAAGTGGAGATCGTGGGCGAAGCCAGCCACGCCGCCGAAGCCCGCGAGCGCATCGCCGAGCTGAACCCCGAACTGCTCTTCCTCGACATCCAGATGCCGGAGGAAACGGGCTTCGACCTCCTCCAATCACTGGAGCCGCCCGTGCCGCGCGTCATCTTCACCACCGCCTTCGACGAGTACGCGCTCAAGGCCTTCGAGGTCAATGCGCTCGACTACCTGCTCAAGCCCATCGACCCCGACCGCCTCGCCACCGCCCTCGAGCGCGTGCAGGACGGCCATCACCCCTCCCCCGGTCAACTGACCGCCCCGGCGTCCTTCGCCCCCGAAGACCGCGTCTTCATCCGCGAAGGCGAACGCTGCTGGCTGGTCGAAGTCAAACGCATCCGCCTGCTCGAAAGCGAAGGCAACTACACCCGCGTGCACTTCGACGAAGAGGCCCCCCTGCTCTACCGCTCGCTCACTGCGATGGAAAAGCGCCTCGACCCGCAAAAATTCTTCCGCGCCAACCGCGCCCAGCTCATCAACATCGAGTGGATCCACGGCATCGAGCCCTGGTTCAGCGGCAACCTCAAAGTCACCCTGCAAGGCGGCACCGAAGTCGAGATTTCCCGCCGCCAAGCACAGGCGTTCAAAGACGTCTGGGGACTGTAGGGGATAGGCAGAAAAGGCGGGTAATTGAGCCGCAGATGGACGCAGATCTGCGCAGATAGGTGGGCGGAGTGGCGGAGCGGTGTTTTTTAGCCGCGGATGAAACGCAAATTTACGCGGATGCTAAAGGCGTGATGTCCAATAACCGGGACGCCGAGAGTGGTGCAGGAAAGCAACCACCAGAATCCGATCATTACTCAGCTGATAGATAATGCTATAGGGGAAGGCTTGGATGCGGCTGATGCGACATCCTGCTGCACAACTGCGGTACTGAAACGGGCTCAACTCGATCTTCCTCAGCTGCAGTTGAGCGGCGGCCGCAAAACGATCGCCGAGACCGGCCTCACATCCATCATAATATCTTGCCGCTTCCTGCAGCTCGGCACGCGCACGTGCATCAATCGTTACGCGCATTGCGAAGCTCGGCTCTAAGTTCATCAAAGACTTGATCAGCCGGATACAGCGTGGCTCGGCCAGCCTCGATATCCTCCACCCGTCGGACGATTTCCGCTTTCCAAGCGTCGCTGATCTCGTCGGAACTCTCGCCATGCAGGCTCTCATCGAGTGCAACCAGAAGCTCTTCACGGTCGGAATCAGACCATTGCAGCACTTCGGCTAAAACCTGCTCTTTTGTCATCGGCATATAATCTACGAGCATAGTCAGAGGCCCGACTTGGTCAAGTCAACCTGCGCCCCCGCATCTGCGCAAATCTGCGTCCATCTGCGGCTCAATCAATTTCCTACACTCCTCCGAGCGCCATCCGCCCTACAGCAGCACCAGGTGGTCACGATGGACGACTTCGTAGCGGTGCTTGTCGGGGTAGAGCGGCTCGATGGCTTCGATCTTCTGGCCGAGGACGGCCATCAGCTCGTGGGCGGAGTAGTTGCTGACCCCCCGGGCAATCGCGCGGCCTTCGGGGTTGCAGATGTCGATGACTTCGCCTTCGAGGAAGGCGCCCTCGACCGTGGTCACGCCCTTGGCGAGCAAGCTCACGCCCTGTTCGCGCAAGGCCCGGATCGCGCCCTCGTCGATAGTCACGTGGCCGCGGGGGCGTTGGAAAAAGGCCATCCAGCGCTGGCGGGAATCCAGCTCCAGGCTGTTGGGCAGGAAGAACGTGCCCACCGCGCGGCCCGTCGCGAGGTGCATGAGGATCACCGGGTCGGTGCCGTCGCCGATGTAGACGCCGCAGCCGCTACCCGTCGCCACCTTGGCCGCCTGGATCTTGCTGATCATGCCGCCGACGCTCGTTTCGGTAACGCTGCCGCCGGCCATGGCCTCGATCTCAGGCGTAATCGTCTCGACCACCGGCACCAGCTCGCCCGTGCCCTTGAGGTCGAGCAGGCCGGGGGCGGTCGTCAGGATCACCAGCAGGTCGGCGCTCGTGAGGCTGGCGGTCAGTGCGCTCAGCAGGTCGTTGTCGCCAAACTTGATCTCTCGGGTGCTTACGGTGTCGTTTTCGTTGATCACCGGCACCACGCCGTAGCGCAGTAGCTGCTCCAGCGTCTCGCGCACGGCCACATGGCGCTCGCGGTGCTTCACGTCTTCGTGCGTCAGCAGCACCTGGGCGCAGGTGACGCCATGCTCGGCGAAGGCGCGCGACCAGTGCTCCATCAGGATGCTTTGGCCGATGGCGGCGCAGGCCTGGAGCTGCTTGAGGCTGCGCGGGCGGCGCTTGAGCCCCAACCGCCCCATGCCGAGGCCGATGGCCCCGCTGCTCACGATGACGATCTCCAGCCCGCGCTGGCGAAGCTCGGCCACCTGGAGGCACAGGCGCTGCAGCCAGTCCTGATTCATCACGCGGCCCCCTTGGGTCAGCGTGTTCGTGCCGATCTTGATCACGATGCGGCGGGCGTTGGATGCGAGAAAGGTCACCACGACAATCGCAGGATCAAGACGCCACGTGAGGCCGCTGGCAATGCTGGAGTGTGGCCGCGCTCACCGATCTCCCTGCCTTCCAGCCTTTACTCGCGCCCGCGCATCGCCAGACTGCCCGGCATGAGCGACGCACCACTCGGGCCCACCGGCGAAATCTGCCGCGACCTCCCCTCCCCCTATCAGGCCGACCCCACCTTCGGCCTGCTGCACCTCCCGCGCTTCCTGGCCAAGATCCGCAAACACCTGGCCGGCGAGCTGCCGCAGAGCTACCGCAAGAACTTCTGCCGCGGCTTCGACCGCTTCCTCTGCCTGCACCTCGGCATCGACCCGAAGGACGTGGTGGCCGCCGTCGAGGCGCACGGCAACGACGAAGCCGCCCTCTACGCCCGCCTGCAGGAGCTCTTCCCGGCGGAGGTGAAGGCCGCGCAGTGGAACCGCGAGGTGACCCACAAGGGCCAGACCGAAGCCGGTCGCGAATTCCTCGCCGAAGCGCTGGAAGAAATGGGCACCCCCGAGCGCGTCAAAGACATCGTGTGCGTCTGCGACCTGATCGACTTCGACGAAGGCCGCATCCCCGGCTACGACCCCGCGCTCGCCGCCCAGATGAAGGCCGAACGCCAAGGCCAGCCCCTGCAGCAACAAGCCCCGCAGGTGCCCCAGCAGCAGATCCAGCAACAACAGCAGTAAGCCGCCGCTCCGATGCGCCACTACCTCACCGTCTTCATGTATCTCGTGGCCTGGCTGGCATCCGTCGGCTGCGCCTTTTTCCTCGGCTTCCTCGCCTCGCTCGGGATGCACCAGGCCCCCACCGGCGTCTCGATCGACGACCCCGACTTCTCTTGGGAAGAGCGCGAAGTGGGCCTCTGGTTGCAGGAATCGACCGGTGAGGCTCCCGACTTCGCGGCCCTCAAGTCCATCGCGCGCGACGACCTCATGCCCGAACAAGTCGAGACGCTCCTGCGCGACCTGATGCTGGCCGACGAAGTGACGCGCACCTACCGCGCCCAGCGCCTCGCCGAAGTCCTCGCCGCCCCCAAGGAGCGCAAGATCGCCCTCTGGCTCCAGCAACAGCCGCAAACCGCTGCCCGCGATGACCTGCTGAAGGTCTTCCGGGCAAATGCGCTGTAAGATAGTCAGTCGCAGGCGGCTTATGGTGTTGCACTCCGGTCAAGAGCCTATGCCGTTATCACGGAGAGCCGACAGGGCTCTTCACTCGACTCGATCTCAATCAACCTTTTCCAAGGCCTCTCGACTCATGTCTCACGCGCAACTCATTCTGGCTGCCGCAGCCGCCATCACCGCTCTGCCCACCGCGCATGCCGCCGTTTACGTCGCATTCTCCGGCGGCAACGGCAGCCCTCTCAGCATTACGCTTCCCGCTATTGAGTGGGAACTCCCGGATGCCAGCGGGATGAATGCATATTCTTCTGTTTTTGGTATCGGCATTCAGATGGGGCAAACGCCAAGCATGGCACGTGCGGACGCCTCGACTGGTGGCGATAGCGCTGATTGGAGCAGCAACAATGAGGAGATCTCTTTCTCCCCTGTTGACGCTAACTTCTATGTGAACAACAACTTCGATCCCCTGAACGCCGGGGGCATTATCTGGTTTGGCATGAGCTTTACCGGCTCGTTTGCTGACGGCGACACCGTCAACTTCGCTGGGGGCACGATCTCAAACACCTCCAGCGTCGCCCAATCCTTTGCCGACGGAAACTACGAGGTATACCTGATCTCCGGGCTTTCTGGAGCAGTGGTTTCGGGAACGGCCGCGCCAACCTCCCCCGTCGTCCCCGAGCCTTCGACCTACGCAGCCGTTGCGGGTCTGGGCGTGCTGGGCTTCGTCGCCCTCCGCCGCCGCTCCCGCTAGAGCGCAGCCAGATCGACCCACTTTTCAGCCGCCGGGAACGGGCGGCTTTTTTGTGCATTGGCGCGATCGACCCTGAGGCTCCGTCGTGCAAACACGCCGCAATAAATTCATAACGGCAGTTGTCATCGCTATTGCCATCACCGCCATGATCGACTGATATTTTCTAACGCCGCGTCGTGGATGCCCTCAAGCCGCGCGCAGCAGCACATCAACCTACATCTGCCTTCTGAATATGTCTCTACACCGATTTTTCCTCTTGAGCGCCCTCGGGGCTTCAGCCGCATCAGCCACTCATGCGGCCATCAACGTCGAGTTTACCGGCGGCAACGGCAGCCCCTTGAACATCACGCTGCCTGCGATCGAGTGGGTTTTACCCGACACCAGCATCATGAATGATCTGTTCATCGGCATTGGCATAGCCGTGGGGCAAATGCCCAGCTTCCAAGCAGATACTTCATCTGTCGCGGGCGATGCTTCCGCCTGGAGTAGTGACAAAGCAGGGGTTTCATTCCTGGGCGCCAGTGGCGGCTTTTATACAAACAACGATTTCAGCCTTCTGAATGAAGGGGGGCTCATTTGGTTCGGGATGACTTACAGCGGCACCTTCACGGAAGGCGACACGATTCGCTTTGCCGGAGGCACGATCTCAAACGACGGCGTAATCTCCGAGACTTTCACCGACGGTAGCTACGAGGTATATCTGATATCTGGTGGTGATGGGAGTGTGATCTCGAACGCCGCCACGCTTTACTCGCCAGTCGTCCCCGAGCCCTCGACCTATGCGGCCATTGCGGGGCTGGGCGTGCTGGGCTTCGTCGCCCTCCGCCGCCGCTCCCGCTAGAGCGCAGCCAGATCGGCCCACCTTTCAGCCGCCGGGAAACGGGCGGCTTTTTTGTGCTTACCGCCAACCTTGCCACCCGACACGCCCTTGCCCTAAGGTGCGCGTTGAGTTCATGAGCCTCCCGCCCATCCACGTGATCGACTTCGAAGGACACCCCCGCTACGGGGTGATCGAATACGGCGTGGCCACCGTGCAGGATGGGCAAGTCGTCTCCTCCGCCACCCGCCTCTGCGCACCGCTGGCCGACATCCCGGCGGCAGACTCGATGGTCCACGGCCTGCGCGCCCCCCAATTGAGCGGCCAAGCGCCCTTTGCCGACGACTACCAGCGCTTCGTCGACTGGCGACGCACGGGGGTGTTTGCCGCCCATAACTGCTGGGTCGAGCACCGACTCCTGAAGCACCACTGGGCCTTCCCGCCCTTTGTGCCGCACTGGGGCAGCGCCGGCGAACAACCCGATTGGGCTCCGTGGCTCTGCACCTTGCGACTGGCCCGCGCCTGCTGGCCCCAACTCGCCAGCCACGGCGTCTGCGAAGTCGTGACCGCGCACGGGCTCGACGCCCAACTCGAAGCGCTCGTGGCGGCCCATTGCCCGCCCGACCGCAGCCGCCCGCACTGCGCGCTCTACGATGCGCTTGCCTCCGCTCTGGTGCTTTGCGCTGCCCTCGAAGACCTCGGCGACCACCCCGACCTGCTCCCCTGCCTGCTCGAACCGGAGCGCTGGATCACCACCCAAGCCCAGCAGGCCGAATTGTTTTAGGCGCTCTACATCTGCCCCGCCCGTTTCGCGCGTTTGCGTGCCTTCAGGTAATGCGGCGGGTAGCGCAAGGGGGCGGGTAGCAGCGGCACCATGCGCGGCAGCAGCCAGTCGAGCACGCGGCGCTGGAAACGCGTCCAGCGAGTGGACGAGAAGCCCAGCTTGGCATCGAGCGGGCGCGGCAGGAATTCAGCCAGCAGGAAGCGGTTGGGCCGCATCGCCAGCCAGGCCCACCACGGCTTGGGCGGCAAGGCCACCGCTTCGGCGATTTCCGAGCACTCTGGCAAGCTGGCCATCCACGGCTCGTGGATCATGCGCTGGTAATAAACCTGAAAGGCCTCCCAATCCGGCGGGCCGTACCGCTCCGGCAGCCCGAAGTAGGTGCCGAAGGTCTGCATCTCGCGATAATACCGCTCGCGTAGCTCCGGCGTCGTGGAGCCGTGGACCCGCTCGTAACCCTCGATACTGCCTTGGATCAACGTTGCGAGCACCCAGAACTGCAGCTCGTGGTCTTGCCCCAGCGGAAAGTCCGGCTGCCCCTCGCGCGGGTCTTGCACCTGCGGGCGACGCGCCCCCTCCGGCCCAGTAATGCGCCGATGGATCGCCGCCATCTCTTCCCGCACGCGCGCCGCCTCCGCCTTCGTCCCAAAGCCGACTGTCCAGGTGGCCGTGAGCGTATGACGCAGGCGGTGGAAGGCGTTTTCGCGAAAGCGGGAGTGCCGCGCCACCCCGAGGGCGATGCCCGGGTGCGCCGTCTGGAGGGTCGCCGCCGCCGGCCCGCCCACCAGCAGCGCCAGCTCGCGCCCCACCTCCCACATGGCGGAGCCGGGCCCAAAAACCCAGTCTGGCAACTCTGCCCCGTCGGCGGGGGTTTCCATATTGCGGTGGACAGCGCTCATCCCGGTACAATACTAGCAAGCATGCAGTCGGTGGCCAGACTTTGGCAGATTACGGTGACGACAGGCGCCCTTGTGGGCCTGCCGAGCCTCGCCGCGCAACCGATCGACCTCGAAGCGCCGGGCTATCCGCTCGTGTTCGAGGGCGTCGTCACGCAATCCGATGCTGCGGTGCAGCCGGAGGCGGCGGAAGGCCTCGTGCTCTCGGGCTCGCTCATGTTGCGCAAAAAGGCAGACGGCACGATGGCAGCCAAACGCGGCGGCACCCGCTACGCCAAGGTGGCCGACCTCGGGGAAGTGGCGCTCGACCGCTTCCGCGTCGCCACCTACTGGATGACGCAGCGCACCGATGTCCCCGCCGAGCTGGAGATCGTCGACCGCCCCGCCGGCGAGACCGACGTGCTCGAGTTGCTCTTGCCGCTCAAGGGCGAAGCCCTCGGTAGTGGTTATCAGGCCGCTTGGCTCTACCTCTGGCTCGAAGACCCGGCAGGTGAACTCGTCGCAGGCCAAGAATACATCCGCGCTACCCCAACGGTCGAAGAAGGCTCGTTCCAGCTCGTGTTCTGGAGCCAGGAGGCGGACGACTTTGTAACGGTGGAGGGCGATTTGCGCTTCGCCTCGCCTGACTTCCCCACCGTCAGCGCCGATCAGGAGATCGCCAGTCTGCAAAACAGCCTGCGCCAGCTCGGCGACATCCTGCAGCAGACGGAAGCCCGCCTCGCCGAGCGCACGCAAGAGCTGGAGGCCGCTCAGAAACGCATCCAGGGCCTCAACCAGACGGTGGACGTGCTGATCCAGGAACGCTCCGCCCTGCAGGCCGAGGTCAACCGCCTGCGCGAACAAAAGGCGACCGCACCGCAGGAGATGCTCGACAAGCTGGCCAAGCTGGAAGCCGAGCTGGGCGTCGAACAACTGGCCCGCGAAGAAGCCACCGGGCGCAACGTGACCCTCGCCGAAAGCCTTGCGCGCGTCGAAAGCGAACGCCATCAGGCCCGCCAGGCGCTGACCGAGCTGCAGGCCACCCTCGACCGCCAGACGGCTGAGCTGAAGCGCCTGCGCGAGCTGGCTGACGCCCCGCGCGCCACCCAACGCGATTTTTCCCAAGTGCGCGAAACCACCCCTGTCGTTACTCCTACCCGCGCCACACCCCCGCAAGTCGTTTACACCCCTCCCCCCCGCGTGGAGGAAAAGGAAGCAGAAGACAACACCATCGACCGCCGCATCCGCATCGGCAGTCGACGACGTTAGGAAGACATGGACAAGGTACTACGACATCGGGTCAACGCCGGGCGCGTGGCCGTGCAGCAGCAGGTGGATTTCTTCCGCAAGCAGTTTGGGCAAGTGCCCAGCGAGTGGAAGGAAGACGAAACACGCGTCACCTTTGCCGACTTTGCCATCTCCGAGCGCGTCTTTACCGAGCTGCGCAACTCCTTCCCCGAAGACGATTACTGCTCCGAGGAGAGCAACCCGCTCGACGAAGTCTCGACCCTCCATGCGCGCTACGCCTGGGTGCTCGATCCCATCGACGGCACCAACAACTACGCGCTCGGCATCCCCTTTTGCGCCATTTCGCTCGCCCTGCTGAAAGACGGCGTACCCGTCTACGGCATCCTCTACGACTTCAGCCAGGACTGGATCCTCGAAGGCGGGCCCGGCCACGGCCTGTGGCGCAACGGCAAACGCTTCACCCCACCCCCGCACGCCTTCGAGCGCAAGGACGGCGTGGTGGGCCTGCACTTCCCCATCCCCGACCGCTTTTACGACGCCATGCGCCCGCTGTTGACCCGCTACCGCGCCCGCGTGATGGGCAGCGGCGCGCTCAACCTCGCCTACACGGCCCTCGGCCTGATGGACGGCTGTATCGACTTCAAGGTCAAGGTGTGGGACATCGCCGCCGCCTCCGCCCTCGTCGCCGCCGTCGGCGGGCAGATCCACTACCTGCAAGGCCCCGCCTTCCCGCTCAAGCACTTCCACGTCCGCTCCCCCCTCGTCCCCTACGTCGGCGGCAGCGCCGCCTTTTGCGACTGGGTGGCGCAAAACATCGGGCTGGACGCGCTAAAGGCGACTGAGGAGTGAACGCGTCTCGCTGAGTATCCCTTCCCCCACTGTGGCACACCCTCCGGGGTGCCTTAGGTAATCACGGCGCTCCGGTGGTAGTCGGCCCGCTGCGCGGCCCTCGACCACCGGCTATCGAGCTGGCAAACCTCCGGCTTGCTCATACAGCGGAGGATCGAGGTAGGGCAATCACCGCCAACGCCCCCCCTCTTACACCACAACCGAGCCTTCAAACACCACTGTCGCCCCACACCAAGCCGGAGGCTTGGCAGCCCTTAGCGCGGGGTTGAGGACCGCAAGGACCGATACCCCGGGAGACGCACCCAACACAACCGCACCCTGGAGGGGTGCCACGAGCACGGGCAATCACCTCCAACGCGACCCTCGTACAACAACTGAGCCTTCAAACACCACTGTCGCCCCACACCAAGCCGGAGGCTTGGCAGCCCTTAGCGCGGGGTTGAGGACCGCAAGGGCCGATACCCCGGGAAACGCACCCAACACAACCGCACCCCGGAGGGGTGCCACGAGCCACGGGCGATGCTACACCAAATACGCTGGATCATACACGATCCCATGCCGCTGCAATAGCGCTTCCAACTCTTCCGCAAATGACCGCACCCGGTGATGCTCATGCTGGCTGCGGATATACAGCTCCACCACGTCCAGATGCGAAACGCTGGTGGAAAAGATCGCATACCCCTCCTGCCAGCTAAAGGCGGGCTCGTGCGGCTTCATCCAAAGCGAGCTTGCCTTCTTCAACTCACGCACAAAAGCCGCCGGGGCATCCACCGGCCGCATCCGCACCAACAGGTGCACATGATCGTAGAAGCCTCCGACCACAACGGATTGACCACCTAAACCATTCACAGTCCCGCCTAGATAGTGAAACAGGCGCTCCTGGACTTCCTCCCTTAGCCAGGGCTCCCGATTTTTGGTGCTGAATACGATATGATGGTGCAGGCAGGAAAATGTCGACGACATGCCGAAGTCGGTATGGCTGAGGGTTCATACCTACGCAAACAAAACAAGCCATCCAGCGGAGTATAGAGGTAGGGCAATCACCACCAACGCCCCCCTCTTACACCACGCCGCGCCTTCCAACACCACCGCCGCGCCTCCCCAAGCCGGAGGCTTGGCAGCTCTTAGCGCGGGGTCGAGGACCGCAAGGGCCGATACCCCGGGGAAACTCACGCAACACAACCGCACCCCGGAGGGGTGCCACTGGCGGGCGTCATCCGCACAAGCTGTCGCCCACCCTACCGCAAGGGTGCGAAGCTGTAGCTGAGGGAGACGCTGACGCGGTGGCGCTCCTGTTCGCGCACCTCCGTGTCGCTGGTCACGAGGTCGAGGTCGTATTGGAGGTCGGCGCGCCAGTTGTCGCGATAGCGCCAACTCAGACCAAGGCCGCCACGCACGGTGTCGTCGGAAATATCGTCCTCAAAGGCCGCAAAGCGCGGGCTCACCTCCAGGTCGGCGTGCTCGTAGAGCAGCATCGTGGTGAGGAAAAGCGTATCGTGACCCGTCAGGTCGTGCTCGTTGGTCAGGTAGACCATCGTCACCTTCGACTGCGGGAAAATGTCGGGCACCGTCGTCTCGCGCAACTCGCGGGACACCATCAGCGACACCTGCGACTGGGGCAAATAGCGGTAGCCGAGGCTGATACTGCCGGTAAAGGCATCGGTCTCGACGCCGTCGTTGCGCTCCCGTGTCTCCACCCCCGCGCGCAGGCCCATCCGCAAGCGCGGCCCCGGCAGGTAGTCGATCCCGCCCTGAAAGTCCCACGTGTCGCTGCCGCGCAAGGCGTCCTGCTGGTCGTAGGCCACGTTGGAGAAATTCGCTTCGCCGACCAGATCCACCTCCGGCAACACACTCCAGCGCACCTCGCCGCCGGCCGAGACGTCGTCGCGGTCCAGCTCGCGGGCGAGGCGATTCTCATCGTAGCGAATGCCGTAGAGCCCACCGCGCGCGCCCAGGGCAATCGTCGGCAGCAGGCCCCACTGCGCGTGCACATCGCTCTGGTGGCTCCAGTAGCTCTGGTCGACATCGAGGCCGAGCGGGATGATCGTCTTCGGGTCGTTGATGTAGCGCACGGCCTCGGAAGCCCGGATAAAGGTGCGCGCGTCGGGCGTGTAGTCGAGCACGACGCCCAACTGGTGGTTCAGCAGTGTGTCGTCGCCCGGGCGGTCGAAGTAGTGCGACGCCTCCAGCCCGTAGTTGGCCTGCAAAAAGGTCTGATCCCCAAGACTCGCCTGCCCTTTCACGCGCGGGGCGAAGAGCGCCACCATGCTGTCCTGCTCAAAGCGGTGGGAGCCGAAGATGTTACTGTCGTAACGGCTGCCAACTTTCGCTTCGATGATCAACGGCTCGCCCCGATCGGCTTCCGGCACCGGAGCATAGACCGCCCAGGCCGAGCAGCCCAGGAGAGCGAAAGCAACAGGAGCGAGCAGACGTTTCATGGCCAGAGAGCTGCCATAGACACCCACAAGCGCCAGCAGGTCAAACCGATAATGCGACAGGTGTGCGTTAGGGAACGGGCGAGATTCGGGGAAGAGATTTTTAGCCGCAGATGGACGCGTCAAAATAGCTTGAAAAACCTATGCCACAATATCTAGTTTTTATTTTTAAACATATCTCGTAAACACCAGCAATCCGACAAAAAAATGAACACTCTATTTTTGTTCCTTCAATCACTCTCAGATGCACGTACGAATATCTTGCTTCCTGCGCTTATATCACTAACCATATCCGCATTAATAAGCTGGACAATCAGCCGATCGAACGTCAGGCACAAAGCCGAAATCGACTATGAATACGAGCAGAAAAGAGCGCTTCGAAATCTGCAAGGAGAGTTTTATGGCAGAATAGTGTTAGCAGCAACCGACCTAAACCATCGCTTATTCAATCTCTATGAGAATCAAACAAAGAAATGGCTTTGCGTTGATGGTAATTACAAAGCTAAAGACAACTACTACTTCAGGACGTTGGTATATCGATTTTTGAATTTCTACAGTCATATTAGGATGACAGAAAAAAAAGCAATACTACTTGATGTTAGAATTGCATCACCAAGTGACCATATATTTCTCAATTATATGGCAGCATTCAAATGGGTAATGACAGATGTAAAGTTATTTGAAGATTTGGATTATGACAGCAACAACGAGACTGACCATTTTTTCTCGGATAACCTTAGGAGGTATTGCGACTACTGCAGTAGCAATTCTCAATTTATAAGCATGGATAAATTAGATGATTTAATTGAAAATCCTGAAGAAAGAATTCTGCCTATATGTCATTTCTTTGACGATCTGAGGCGAAATGAAGACAGACTTCGCTGGGATCGTCTCGTAGCGATGCATCTTCTATTGGTTGCTTTCCTCAATGATTTCGGAACAAAAAGGCACAGAACTACACAAGAACAATTTCGAAAAATATCGAACCAAATGGAGCATAAGGAAATACTCCGAAATCTTAAAGCCTGGATAAAAAAGCTGGATCTTCATAAATCAAAAGGAGCAAGGGAAATACTAAAAACAAAGCCAAATTGAAAATGAGCAATCGCCTCTAACAATAAGGAATTACTACTCCGCGCTCGAAATAGTTCTCCCGCCTGGGTGGATGAATCGCGGTATAGCTGCGGCTTTTAAGGGCAGTAGAGTGACCTATTTCACACGCTGAGTAATAAAGAAAGACATGTGGCATCTCAACCTCTCTACTCACGTTACCGATCCGGCAGCGCGATGAGGCCGCCACCAGGGAGTGCCTGCACGCGCTGGAGGGGGTAATCGGCAGGCGGGCGACCGGTTGCGAGACCGGCGTAGACGACTTCCCATCCGGGTTCAGGTGGCGGGATGAGGGCCGCACCAAACTGCTCGTCCACCAGTTGCGGGCTGAAATACTGCAGGTGCACGGGCGCGTAGTCCGTGAGGCGGTTCCACTGGGCGAAGTCGGCCGGTTGCTGCCACACGCGGAAGTCGCCGCCCGCATACCAGCTCCAGCCCGCCGGGAGATCGGCCACGGAGCCGGAGCGCGTGCCGAACTGGGCATCGACGGTGGCAAGCTGTTGCAGGCTGGCCGGGAAGTAGGGCGGGTATTGGAAGGGCAGACGACGCGGCTCAAGCGCGAAGTGGAGCAGCGGCAGGCTGTGCAGCACGAGGAGGGCAGCCACTCCGCCGATTTGCCACGCCGGGCGACCGCTACGGGTGTTCTTGAGCACCACGCTGAAAAACGCCACCCCCGCCAGCGCGAGCCCCGGCAGCAGATACAGCACGGGGCTGCGCGGACTGAGCCCGCTGACCAAAAACGGTGGCACCAGCACGGCGGCGGCGAGCAGCGCCAGCAACAGCCAGCGCCAGCGGTCGACCTCCGCCCGTTGGAAGGGGTAGACGGCGGAAAGCAGCGCCAACAGCCCAAACAGGCCCGCGCCGCCCAGACCGCTTCCCAGCATCTCGCGCCAGCCCGCAAGGCCCTTGTGCAGCAGCTTGCGGAAGCTCAGCTCCAGCCCGGTGGCTTCAAACGTCGCCCGTATCGCCAAGGGGTCTGCCGTGGGGTCGCCTGCCTTGAGCGCCACGTTTTGCCCTGCCAGCCCCAGCGGGTGACCGGTCAAGTCGAGGTTGCGCAGCCACCACGGCCCCAGCACCGCCAGCGCCGCGACAAGCGTCACCAGCGGCAGCGCCCAGCGCCCCACACCCTGCCCACGCCAGACGATCCAGACGAGCGCCAGCGGCAGCCAGACGAGCAGGGCGTAGTCGCCCAAGCCCAACAAGCCGAGGAAGGCACCTGCCCCCACCGCCGCCACGATCTGCCACGCCAGCTTGGGCCCGCGGTCGAGCCAGGCCAGCGCGGCCAGCAGCAAGGTGCTTAGCAGCATCAGCCAACTGGTGCCATCGACCGCCACCACATGTTCCCACAAGGGTGTGCTCAGTATCACCGCCGCCGTCGCCAGCACACCCACCGTGGGGCGCCAGAGCCAGCAACCGAGGGCAAACGTCGCCGCCGCCGTCAGCCACAGGCCGAGCACGTTGAGCCCCAGGAGCAGGCGGTCGCCACCGAAGGCTGCCGTGGGGTTGCGCGCATCGGTCGTCAGGAGCGCCTGCCTCCCCTCGTCTCCCAAGAGGCCGAGACAGCCCCCGATCAGCGCCCCATAGAGCGGCGGGTGGTGCAGCTCAGGCTGCGGGGCAAAAAAATCGAGCCGATCCCGCGCTTCCAGCACGGCGATGGTCTGCGGGTAATTGACCGACGTCGACCAGCCGTCTCCCTCCGCCAGTTGCACGCCCGCCACCGCCTGCTCGATCGTCCACTCACTGGGCCCACGCTCACGCTGCCAGGCGAGGAAGAGGCTACCGAGCAGGATGGCCAGCACGAAGGCCAAGCCGAGCCCGAGCTGCCGCCCGCGCCCTTGCATCCACCAAAAACGCCATTCGGCTGCGCGCGACATAGAGGTGCGCTCAGGCTTGCCCGCGCGGGTCGAGTTCCGGCCACTGGTGCAGCTTACGGTGCAGGGTGCGCCGGCTCATGCCCAGCAGCTCGGCCGCGCGCGTGCGGTTGCCCCGCGCCTGCACGAGGGCATTGCGTAGCAGGCGCTTTTCATTCGCCTCCACGTCAAACGCGCGCCCCCGCGGCTCGGCATCGTCGCCGTTGTCTGACTTCTGGCCGTTGGTCGACCGCTGGGCCGCCGCCTCAGGGTTGAGGAACTTGGCGTCGAGGTCGTATTCGGTCAGCTCGTCGCCACGCTTCAGCACCACGATGTTTTCGGCGAAGTTGCGCAGCTCGCGGATGTTGCCCGGCCACGGGTAGTCGACCAGCCGCTGCATCGCGCGCGCGTCAAAGCTCGGCGCCTCCAGCCCGTTTTCCTGCGCAAACTGGTCAACGAAGGTCCGCAGCAGCACGGGGATGTCGTCCTTGCGCTCGCGCAGCGCGGGCAGGTGGAGCGTCACCACATTGAGGCGGAAGAGAAGATCGTCGCGGAACTCGCCGTGGCGCGCCATCTTTTCGAGGTCGCGGTTGGTCGCGGCTACGAGGCGCACGTCCACCTTGATCGGCTTGTTGCTGCCCAGGCGCTCGAAGGTGCGCGTCTCCAGAAAACGCAACAGCTTGACCTGCGTGCTGGTGTCGATCTCGCCGATTTCGTCGAGGAAGAGCGTGCCGCCGTCGGCTGCCTCAAAGCGCCCGATGCGGCGCTCCGTCGCACCCGTAAAAGCCCCGCGCTCGTGCCCGAACAGCTCGCTCTCCAACAGGTTGGCCGCGAGGGCGGCGCAGTGCACCGGCACAAAGGGACGACGTGCGCGGTCGCTGTTCTGGTGAATGGCCTGGGCGATCAGCTCCTTGCCGGTGCCCGTCTCGCCCTCGATCAGCACGGAGGTCCGGGTGGGCGCGACCAGCTTGACCTTCTCCAGCACGGCCTGCAGCGCATGCGAATGGCCGACGATGTTGCCAAAGCTGTATTTGCGGTCGAGCCGCTCTTCCAGCTGCTGCACGCGCTGCTCCGTCTGCCGGCTCTGCAGCGCGCGGCGGATAATGATCTCCAGCTTTTCGAGGTTGACCGGCTTGGGCAGGAAGTCGAACGCACCGCGCTTCATCGCCTCAACGGCCGTCTCCACGTTGCCGTAGGCCGTCATCATGATCACAATGGGCTGCTTCGGGCGCTTGATCGCGTGGTCGATCACCTTCATGCCGTTCTTGCCGGCCATGCGCAGATCCGTCAGCACCACGTCGAAGTCCTCGCTGTCGAGCAGCCGGAAGGCCTCGTCGGCGTCGGCCGCCAGATAGACGTCGTAGTCGTCCTCCAGCGCCAGCATCAGCCCCTCGCGGGTGTGCTTCTCGTCATCCACAATCAGAACGGTCGCTGCCATGATCCGCTACAGTAGAGACGTTTTGACACACCGGCAAGCGGCGAAATTGCTAACGGGTGCGATTTAGCGCACGCCGGGCGGGAACCCGCTGCCGCCGCCTTCACCCGGGCAGGAGACGCCCACATCTTCGATCATGTAGGCACCCGACTCGCTGTCGTGCAGCACGTAGCCGTCGAGCAGGCCAAAGCAGCTGTCGACCCCGTCGATAAAGCGGTAGCTATGGTCGGCCCCAAAGCGGCTGTAGGCCGTGTTCAGCGTCACGTGGTGGTTCAGCAAGAGCGAGTCTGGCATACCCGCGCGGTCCACAAAGTGCGTGATGATCCGATAATTCGTGGCCTGCGAAGGGTCGGTCCCAGCCGGCACCAGTGGCACGACAAACTGCACGCTGCCCATCGTGGCATCCAGCGGCGTCACCTCGCCCTCGACCATCGTGTACGGCTGGGTTTCGATTCGCGTCGGGGTGGCATCTTCCACCCACACCAGCACATGGTCGTCGCTGGCCACCCAGGCGGGCAGCTCCGCCACCGGCACCGCTTCCCGGGCCAGCGCCAGCTTCAGCCACTCGTGCTTTACCCACTGGTAGGAACCAAAGGCATCCGTATACTCCCACACGCCCGAAGCCAGCGAGTGATTGACCCATACCCCCTCGGTGGAGATGTAGGACCAGTAGGTGGGAGCGGTGGTCCCATTATGCGGCGTATCCTGGCCACCCGTGTTATAGATCCAGCCAAGGCTGGAGGTGTAGATCCACGGCGCGGAGCCGATCCATACATGCTCGCCCCAGACTTTGTAAAAGTGCCATTCCGGCGACGCCTGAGCCTCGGAAGTCGGCAATTCCTTGAGGAGCAGCTGGGCCTGCAGGCTGGGAGCGGCAAGGGCTAAAAAGAGGGTAGAGAGAGCGCACAATGTCTTCATAAGCCCCGTACCATCGCCCAAAGCTCCCCCTTCGCAAGCGCCAAACCCTCGTTAGGGCATCGGGGGAAGCGCTCTTGACCTGTTTCGGCCTGCTGTCTGGGGAGATACCCCAAGCACAAAAAAACGGGCCCCGCCGGATATGACTCGGCGAGGCCCGCGCAAGATCTAGATCCGAATGGTCAACGCCATGATCACCTGCACGTCGTCGATCGTGTACTGGTGGCGGCGAGTCTCCTGGCCAAAGTAGGCCTCACGCATCGTATTGAGCAGATTGGTGCCCTGGAGGGAGAGCGTGGCATTTTCCGTCACGTCGTAGCTGACGGAAGCGTCGAGCCAGCCGTAAGACTCCCAGTAGATCGGCACCGGCCTTTCGAGGCCAACGATGTTCTGCGTGCCGCTGAAGAACGAGTCGCGCCAGTTGTAGGCGATACGGGCGGAGAACTTATCGTTCTCATACATGCCCACGATATTGTAGCTGTGCTCGGAGAGGGAATCGAGCGGCGTCGTCAGGCCCGTGACGCTGCTGTCGCTCTCGCTGTCTACATAGGTGTAGTTGGCCTGGATACCAAAGCCGCTCAGCCAGCCCGGCAGGAAGTCGAAGAATTGCTGGTAACCGACCTCGATGCCCTTGATCGTGGCCTTGCCCATGTTCTGCGGACGGCTGATCTGATACTGCTCGCCCTCGTGTGTTTCCGTAGCGACGACCGAGGTCGGGAAGCCTTCCACCTCCTTGTAAAAGCCTGCGAGGTAGACGGAAGTCGTGCCGCTGAAATACTTTTCGAGTGAGATATCCAAGCTGTCGGAGCGCATGGGGTCCAGCTCCGGATTGCCCGCCGAACCCTGATTCTGGGCCGGGTTAGTAGTGTTACGAAGGAGCGTCAACGAAGGCGAGAGCTGGCTGAAGCGGGGCCGCGTAATCGTTTTGGAGGCAGCCATGCGCAGGAACAGGTCGTCGGCCAGATGAAGGCGGGCGTTGAGGCTCGGCAAGAAGTCCACGTAGTCCGTGCTTCGGTCGAGTGGCACACTCTCTCCCGTTTCCGGGATCGGGCGGAAGCCGGAAACCTTATGGCTGGTGCCGACCACCCGGGCGCCGATGTTGCCGTCGAACTTCAAGCCGCTGTCTTTGCGGTAGTTGAGCATCGCATACCCGGCGGTGGTGTCTTCCTGCATTTCCCAGACCGAGAGCGGGCGAAGGTTGGGTGCGGCGTTGGACACGCCAAACTGGTCCCAGTTGCGGTAGCCGCCCTGCACTTTGGAGAGGTCGGCCACCACGTAGTTGCGCAGCATCGGGATGTCCCGGTCGTCCGGGAAGAAATCGCCCCAAGGGTGTTCGCGGAGCAGGCTGGTGTTGTCCGCGCCCGGCAATGCGATATCTTGGTTACGCGACAGCGTGCCATCGCGATTGTCGGCTCGGCGGGCGGCATAACGCGCACCAAACTCAACACTATCCCAAAAACCGCTGCCAATTTCATAAGTGGCATCCAGAGAACCGGCGATCTGGTCGCCCCGGTGGTTCTGCTGCGTATAGCTGAGCGTCCTGACTTGATAAATGCTCGGGTCGAGCAGGTCGGTGCCTGTAACCATCGTGGAAGCAACGTCTCCGCCCACATCCATTGTGTATTGGTCGACCTGCCCATTGAGGAAGACACCGTTGAAGATCAACTGGCTGACGGCCTCGGTGTAGCTGAGGTCGCCCTTGATCGTCCAGCGGTCGTGCCGCCAGGAGCCGCCCACTGCGAATTGCGACGACTCGCTCTTTGTCGGGCGCAGGAAGCTGAGGACCGTGAAGCCCGTATTCTCAAACGAAGCGCGGCGCACATCCTGTGTGCCGGGGAATAGCTCCACCGAGCCCGCGACCGGCTGATCGGACAGGGCCATCGAGAGGCCGTGCGTCTGCTCCTGCGTGGTAAAATCAGTAAAGCTGTATTCGCCGTAAAACTCCAGCTCGTCGTTGGGGCGCCACTGCAAGGCGGCATGGAGGCCCTTGCGCGTGCGCTTGCCCCCCGTCACTGGCTCAAAAACACCGTTGGAGATGTAAACAGTTTCGCCGTCGATCAAGTCCGTGCGCGGGGTCGGGTTGCCCGGGTCCATCAAATCGCTCCGGTATTCGCGCTCCTGATACGAGTAGTTGATCAGCGCGCCCATCTCGCCCTTGCCCACCTTCCAGCGGTCGCTGACGAGGCCGGTGACTTGCGGCGAAATCTCGTCGATCATCTCGCCGTAGTGGCCCTTGACCGTGGCCGAGGCGGTGAAGTCTTCAAAGTCGAACGGCTTGTGGGTGATGATGTTGACGGTGCCGCCCAGGCCGCCTTCGATCATGTTGGCCGACGGCGTCTTGAACACCTCGATTGCCGATACGAGCTCCGACGGCATGTCCTGGAAGTCAAGACCGCGTCCGCCACCGGCGGTAAAGGCCTCACGACCGTTCATCGTCGTCTGCACCTGCGAAAGGCCGCGAATCGTCACGCTGGAGCCCTCGCCCCGGTCGCGGGTAATCTGGATGCCGGTGACCCGCTGGAGGGCTTCGGTCACGTTGGTGTCGGGCAGCTTGCCGATGTCGTCTGCCACGATGGCGTCGACAAATTCAATCGACTCGCGCTTGCGGTACTGGGCCGAATAAAGCGACTGGCGCAGACCCGAAATCTCGAAGGCTTCGAGCTCGAAGATCTCGTCTTCGGGCGGGGTGCCAGCGGTGGAAACGGCATCCTGCGCGCTCAGCGGCAAGGCGCCCAGCAGGGCGAGGGAAAGGGTGCTGGCGCGGGCAAAGCGCAGCCAGGCACGGCGGGAAGATGCAGGATCAGTCAAAGGAGTGGATAATGGACGCATAGGGTAGTGGAAACAGGTTTGCACATGAGAAAAGCGGGGCAAAGGGCGTAGCCGGTGGACGCTCCGAGCCGTTGCAGGATCGGAGAAATCACGCCGCAAGGCAGCATCGGGCGTACAGGCTGCGGCCTGTCAGGTGGCGATGTGTCGCGGATTTTTCGCTACGTCTGAGCCCCGCGCAGGGAGCATACAGGCGCTAGCTAGCGCTCAAGGCTGGAACGCTCCAGCCATGGAGGAGGGGTGATGAAAGCATGGGGGGGATATGAAGAAGGCGATGCAGGCACGTATTTGCCGGCCAGCGATTCGCCCAGGACGAAGGTGAAAACATGGCGGCCAAGGGGGGTGTGCCACCACGGAAGGAGTTACAACAGGCCACATCTTACTGCATGTCTGGCGAGTTGTGAATTTGCAGTTTGACCAAAGACATACATAAAATGACCTCGCGCCACGGATTTCACCTTATTTCAGGAGACGGAAAACTACACTGCACCTCGCCTGATCCAGGTTTATGCTCCCTGAACCCCATAAGAGGCAAACGCACATAACCGCCTGACTTCTACTTTCTTCCAACCCAGATTCTTTTGAGCTGGCCCGCTGCAGAGGGCACTTCCATGCCTATGTTAGGGGTCTTGACCTATCGCTTTACCACCTGCGGCGTCATGGAATTGACAAAATGACTTTTCACAGGTGAAAATTTCGGGACGCTCTTCACCCCCCGTTCCCTTGCCTCCCCACCCCGTCAACTACGATTCCTACCTCTCGACGCCCGCCCCCTTATTCGAGTGGGGCATCGTCTTGAGCGCCGCCGGTTGCGCCCACACCGCCCCCGGCCAAGCCTACCCGCCGACCCCTCACCCGCAGGGGCACCACTTCAGCTGGGAACGCGGTCGCATCCTCGATGGGCTGCAGATCGTGCTCGTCACCGGCGGCACCGGCGAGTTGGAGATCCGCCACTACGGCACCTTCGAGCTGACGGCCGGCTCCGCCTTCCTCCTGCTGCCGCAAGTGTGGCACCGCTACCGCCCCAACCCGCACACCGGCTGGAACGAAAGCTGGATCGAAATCCGCGGCCCCCTCGTCAACCACCTCCTGCAAACCGGCAGCCTCTCGCACGACCGCGTCGTGCGCCACCGCGTGCTGGCCGGTCGCCTCGGTCAGGTGCTCGACGCCATCCACCAGCGTACCCGCAGCCTCCAGCGCTCCACGCCCGAGCTCTCCGCCCTCGCCATGCAAGCCCTTGCAGCCTGGGCCGACCGCCCCAGCACCCAAGCCAGCAGCCGTGTGGCCGACGCCATCGAGCAGGCCGAGCAGATCCTGACCGACCGCCACGCCGAAGACCTCAACATGCCCGAGCTTGCCCAGCAGCTAGGCCTCGCCTACAGCCACATGCGCCGCGAGTTCAAAAAGCTGACCGGCTACTCTCCCTGGCAATACGTGCTGCACGTGCGCCTCTCTCGCGTGTGCCGCCTCCTGCTCTCCAGCGATCTGACGCTCGACCAGATTGCGGGCGAGGTAGGCTTCAGCTCCGCCTTTCACCTCTCGACCCAGTTCAAGAAGGTCTACGGCTCTTCCCCTCTGCACTGGAAGCGCAACATCACCCGCACGGTGAAATAAGGCGCACGCTCAGCTCCCCATTTCGAGCATGCGCACGCGGCGGTGCTTTTGCGGGAACTGCAACGTCACCGCCGTCCCGACCCCGACCCGGCTGTTGATGCCGATCTGGCCGCCGTGGTCGCGCATGATACGCTCGCAAATCATCATGCCCAGCCCATGCCCTTCCGCCTTGGTGCTGAAGTATGGCTGGAAGACCTTGGGCAAATCCTCATCCGCAATCCCCTCGCCCTCGTCGAGCACCTGCAGGTAGACGAAGTCGTCGTCGCTGTTGGCCCAGATGCGGATCGTGCCGCCATCCTTCATCGCCTGCCGCGCGTTCTTGAGCAGGTTGAAGAGCACCTGCTTCACCTGCTGGCGGTCGCCGTCGATCAACGGCACTTTCGCCCCCAGCTCCACATCCACCTTGATGCCCGCGCTCTCCAGCTCCGGCCCCATCACTTCGAGGCTCTCCTCCAGCACACGCACGAGGTTCAACTCCGAGAAGTCCGGGGCCTGCGGGCGCACCGCATGGAGGAAGTGCGCGATGATGCCGTCGAGCCGCTCCACCTCTCCCTGGCAGATGTGCAGGCTGCGCTGCAGCTTCTCCACCGCCCGGTCGGGCGACATCTTGTCGAGCTGGCGCTTCATCACCTGCAGGTGGATGTTGAGCGAATTGAGCGGGTTGCCCAGCTCGTGCGCCACGCCAGCCGAGAGCTGGATGATCGAGCGCACGCGCGCGGTCTCGATCTCCTGCTGCGTCTGCGTCTTTTCCTGCGTCACATCGCTGAGGATCACCGCGTATTGGGCCACGGCAGTGCCCGCTGCCAGCTCGTCCTCAAAATTGACGATGTAGAGCCGCACAAGGCGCTTCTCCGGGTAGTTGAGCTGCAACTCGCGCGTGAGGTTGTTTTCCTCCCGCAACTGGCCGCCGGGGCCGAAGCGCAAGGTGCGTGTGAGGTCGGGCACGGCCTTCCAGAGGCTCAGCTTGCCCACCTCGCGCTGGTGAAATCCCAGCATCTGGCACGCGCTCGCGTTGGCATACTCGATGATCCCACTGGCATCGATCACCAGCAGCCCCTCGCGCAGGGTATTGAACACGCTGTTGAGCAGCCGCCGCTCGCGCGCCAACCGCTTCACCAGGATGCCCAGACTCGCCTGATCGAGGTCGTCGATCCGGCCCAACACGTTTTCCAGAGGATCATGCCGTTTCGATTCGGCCATACCCCCACGTCTTAGGGCACGGCCCAGGAACTGGCAAGAGGAGAGCGCTCACGCCAAGCGCCTCCCAACTTCCTCTCCCATTCCGGCTTGCCTGCGGCATCGCATCCGTCAGGCTCGGAGCGACGCCATGCAATACCCCCTGTCTCTCTCCTTCAAGATCGTCGCGATTGCGCCGCAGATCCAGATCACGGATGCCGCCGGCACGCCTTTGCTCTACGTGCGCCAGAAAGCCTTCAAGATGAAGGAAGAGATCGAGGTGTTTACCGACGACTCGCGCAGCAAGCGGCTCTATACGATCAAGGCCGACCGCATCCTCGACTTCAGCGCCACCTATACCTTCCGCAACGAAGCGGGCGACGCAATCGGCAGCATGAAGCGGCACGGCATGCGCTCCCTCTGGCGCACGCACTACGAGATCATGGGCGACAACGGAGAGGTGATCTTCGAGATCCGCGAGAAAAACCCATGGGTGAAGATGGCCGACGGCATTTTTGGCGAAATCCCCATCGTCGGCATGTTCAGCGGCTACATGTTCAACCCCACCTACGAGGTGCGTCTCCCCGGGCAGGAAGACCAGGTGCTCTTCGAGATGATCAAGAAGCCCGCCTTCTTCGAAAGCTCTTTCGAGCTGCAGCGCAAGCAGGAGCTGGGCATCGTGGAAGAATACCGGGTGCTGCTGAGCCTGCTCATGATGGTATTACTCGAACGCGACAGAGGTTAAACACCCAAACGACCCCCTGAAGTAGGCCCCGCCAGTTGCAGCAGGCCGCAAAGCAGCTTTGTTCGCAGGCAAACCCTTATTGCCTATGAAGCTCCGTCTCTTGCTTACGCTAATTGGCTGCCTTGCGGTGGCTCCCGTCGCCACCCAGGCCGAAACGCTGACCAACGACAAGGTTATCGCCCTCAGCAAGGCCGGCCTGAGTGATGAAACCATCCTCACGGCGATCCGCCAAAGCGATGCCGACTTTGAACTCGAGGCCGACGAACTGATCGCCCTGCGCGAAGCCGGCGTCTCGGCCAACGTGATCGAGGCGATGCAGCAGAAAAACGCTGCCGGGCCCGCTGCCGCCATCCCCTCGCCCACCAGAACACGCCCCGCCGAAGCCCGCTCTGCCCAGCGTATGACGGCAGACCTCGACCGCCTCGGCCCGCCCCAGATCACCCCCAAGATTGGCGAGACCTACTACACCCGCTTCACCTTCAAATACGAAGGCGACGAGTTTCCCACCACCAACTACTGGCGCGGCGCCCTCGTGCCGATCAACACCAAGGTCCAACTACTCGAAATCGACGACGACAGCTTTGACCTGTTGATCGAAGAAACGGGCATGACGGTGGAGGTCGAAAACGTGGAGAAATATTCGAAGCGCTCCGTGCTCCAGTATGCGCAGCTCATGCTCGCCGACCGCCCGACCAGCCTTTCCCAATTCCCCGAAGAAATCCAGCAGGCCATCCAGATGGGCGACCCCCGCCCCGGCATGACCAAGGAGCAGGTGATCTACGCCCGCGGCTATCCGCCCGCCCACCAGACCCCCAGTCTCAAGTCGCCCGAATGGATGTATTGGTACAGCCGCTTCAACAAGCGCGCCTTCCACTTCAACGCCAACGGCATCCTCTCGAATATCGAGAATTAAGCCCGACGGAGACTCTCACCGACTCAATGGTGGCACCCGCTCCGGGGTGCATGTTGAGCTCCGTAAACCCGGGGTGTCGGTCCGGTGGACCTCAACCCCGGGCTAAGAGCTGCCAAGCCTCCGGCTTGGGGCGGCGCGGCGGTGGTGGTGGGGTGATCTCCCAATCTCTATACTCCGTTGCGTAGGTTAAGCGCCGTCAATTCTTCGCTCAATAGGTGCGGCGTTGGCGGTCCGCCATCCTCCGCTGCATGGCAAGCCGGAGGTTTGCCAGCTCGATAGCCGGTGGTCGAGGGCCGCGCAGCGGACCGACTACCACCGGATGGCCCCGAATACACAAGGCACCCCGGAGGGCGTGCCACCCCTCTCCCCCCTACAACGCCTTGATGGCTGCCGTCAGCACTTCGGCGGCCTTGTCGAGGATTTCCGGGGTGTGAGCCGTGCAGAGGAAGCACGTTTCGTAGGCGCTCGGCGGCAGGTAGACCCCGTGGTCGAGCGCGTAGCGGAACACCTTGTTGAACAAGTCCGTGCGGCTGGCGACGGCCTCGTCGAAGTTGCGCACGGGCTCCTCGGCAAAGAAGAGCGCAAACATCGAGCCCCGTTGCGGCACCTGCAGCGGGATGCCCTTTTCCTTCGCCGCTGCGAGCAATACATCCGCCAGGCTGCCGCCCATCGCATCGAGCATCGCGTAAGGGTCTTTCTCCTCCAGCAGGCGTAGCTGGGCGATACCGGCGGCCATCGCCAGCGGATTGCCGGAGAGTGTACCTGCCTGATAAACCGGGCCGAGCGGCGCCAGCATCTCCATGATCTCGCGCTTGCCGCCAAACGCACCCACCGGGAGGCCGCCGCCGATCACCTTGCCCATCGCGGTCAGGTCGGGCGTGATGCCTTCGAGCTCCTGCACGCCGCCCTTGGCGAGGCGGAAGCCGGTCATCACTTCGTCAAAGATCAGCACGCTGCGGTAGCGGTCGCAAATGGCGCGCAGGTGTCGGAGGTAGCCCTCTACCGGCAGAATGAGGCCGCAGTTGGCGGGGTAGGACTCCACGATCACGCCCGCGATGTCGTCGCCGTGCTCGGCAAAAGCCGCATCGAGCGCCGCCGTATCGTTGTAGGGCAGTACGATGGTGTGGCGCGCGAGATCGGCCGGGATGCCCGCGCTGTCCGGGTTGCCCAGCGTAAGCGCACCCGAGCCAGCCTTGACCAGCAGGCTGTCGACGTGGCCGTGGTAGCAACCGGCGAACTTGATGATCTTGGTGCGACCCGTGTAACCTCGCGCGAGGCGAATCGCGCTCATCGTGGCCTCGGTGCCGCTGTTGACCATGCGCACCATCTCGACCGACGGCACCCACTCGACCACCAGCTCGGCCAGCTCCACCTCGTAGGGGTTGGGCGTGCCGAAGCTCGTGCCCTTGTCCAGCGCATCGGCCACGGCGTCGTGCACCGGGCGGCAATTGTGCCCGTGGATAGCCGGGCCCCAGGTGCAGACAAAGTCGATCAGCTCCTGGCCGTCGGCCGTGAAGAGCTTCGCCCCTGCCGCCCGCTCGGTAAAGAACGGCGCGCCGCCCACGCTCCGGAAGGAACGCACGGGGCTGTTGACCCCGCCGGGGATGATCTTCTTCGCACGTTCAAAAAGCTCGGTCGATCGCTGCATGATACCTCCAACCTAAACACACCCCGCCCCAACGCGAAAGGAAAAGCTGCGCTGGCCTGAACGCAAAAAAACTCCCCGCCACATCCTGCGCGCCCGGGGAGTCGGTAAAGCAAGATCTGCTTGGCCCTACTGGTTGGCCATTTCGCCGCAGCAAGCCCCGCTCATCGCTTCGGCCGCAGCCGCCTGCATCTCCTCCGGCGTCAGCTCGGCAATGGTCGAGGCGAGCGACCAGCGGTGGCCGAACGGGTCTTCCACCGTGCCGTAGCGGTCGCCCCAGAACATGTCGGCCAGCGGCATCGTCACCTTGCAGCCCGCGTCGACCGCCCGTGCGAAGGCGGCATCGACGTCTTCGACCTGTAGGTGGATCGTGACCGGCGAGCCCTTGAGCGAAAGCGGACTGAAGCAGCCCCACTGCTCGTTTTCCTCATTCATCATGATGTGGGAATCGCCGAATTGCAGCATCGCATGCATCAGCGCGCCGTCGGGCATTTGCATCGCGTGGAGGGTCTTGGCGCCAAAAGCCTTTTCGTAAAACGCAATCGCATCCATCGCGTTGCGACAGGTGAGGTGCGGCGTAATCGTGTTCATCCAGTCCGGGACCGGCTTGACGGGGGTCTGTGCGGGAGAGGTGCTCATAACGATAGGTGTTCAGGTGAGTTGGAAGGAGGCGCGGCGACTCGATGCATCGCCGCTGCCTTTATGACGATCCAAGGGCGGCGCGTCAGACAGGAAATGGCAAAAACGCCTACTTTTTTCCCTCAGGATGCGTCACGCTTCGGGCGAGCTGGCGGCGCAGGCCCGGGCGGCGGCTTGCTCCAGCTCTTCGGGGCTGAGATCGGCAATGTGGGTGGCAATGGCCCAGTGGTGGCCGAAGGGGTCGATCAAGCGGCCGTAGCGGTCGCCCCAAAACATGTCGCTGACCGGCATCGAGACCTTGGCGCCGAGCTTCACCGCGCGCTCGAAGACCTCGTCCACGTTCTCCACCTGAAGGTGGACCGTCATGTGCGCAAAGTGCGGCAGCTGCTCGGCCGGGGGTAGGTCGCGGTCCGGGCAGGCGTCGGCCAGCATAATCAGCGAATCGCCGATCCGCACGACTGCGTGCAGCAGCCAACCCTCCGGGCTCGGGAGGCGCGACATCTCGGTGCCGCCGAAAGCTTCCTTGTAAAACTCGATCGCGGCAGCCGCGTCGCGGCACATCACAAAGGGGGTCAGCGTGTTCATCCAGTCCGGCACGGGCTGGACGGTGCGGGAGGCGATAGCAGTCGAAGAAGAGGCGGTGGTCATAGTCTTTCCTAGGCTAATGGCATAGTCGATTGGTTTTGCGGCGCCGGAGCAGCCGCTTACATTGACCTGACGAATGGCGTGCGCGCTACAGGACAGCCTCGTCGCATTTTTTTTGGCGAAGTTCGCCCTTGCTTGGCGCACGCCAGAACAGGCGCGAGTTCTGACCATCAGACCCCGACGCACTTTGCCCCGCCCGCAACCCGACCCTACCCTTCCCGCACCTACCCATGCCCCACCTCCTCCGCCCCTCCTTGTTTTCCCTTGCCGCCATGTGCCTCGCCTCGACCAGCTTTGCGGATGCCCCGCGCCCGCAGGCCGAGCCCTTCCCGCTCGACCAGATCCGCCTGGAAGACGGCATCTTCAAGCAGCGGCAAGACACCCACCTGCGCTACCTGAAGATGGTCGAGCCCGACCGCCTGCTCTCCGCCTTCCTCACCCGCGCTGGGCTGGAGGCCAAGGGCGAACGCTACGGCGGCTGGGAGGCGCGCGACATCACCGGCCACTCGCTCGGGCACTACCTATCCGCTCTCAGCCTCATGTATGCCGCCACTGGCGATGCGGAGCTGAAGCAGCGGATCGACTACATCGTGCAAGAGCTGGCGGCAGTGCAGGAGGCCAACGGCGACGGCTACGTGATGACGGTCGACAAGTCTGCCTTCGAGGAGATCCGCGCTGGTAAGGTCCGGGCCTCGCCCTTCAACCTCAACGGGGTATGGGTGCCTTTTTATACCATGCACAAGGTCTTCGCCGGCCTGCGCGACGCCTACCGCTACACCGGCAGCGAACAGGCCCTGGAGGTCGAAAAAGGCATGGCCGAGTGGGTCGACAGCGTCTTCTCCCCTCTTACGCCCGAGCAGGTGCAGGAAGTCCTCCGCACCGAGCACGGCGGCATGAACGAAGTCCTTGCCGACCTCTCGGTCGATACCGGCGACGAGCGTTACCTGCGCATGGCGATCGACTACTTCAACCACCGCGCCGTGCTCGACCCGATGTATGAGGGCCGCGACGCGCTCAACGGCCTGCACGGCAACACCCAGATCCCCAAGGTGATCGGCGTCGCTCGCGAGTACGAGCTGACCGGCGAGGAACGCTTCCACACCGCCGCCACCAGCTTCTGGGACCACGTGGTCAACGACCGCTCTTACGTCATTGGCGGCCACGGCGAGGGCGAACACTTCTTTCCGGTGGAGGAGTTTCCAAACAAGCTGACGCCCTACACCTGCGAGACCTGCAACACCTATAACCTGCACAAGCTCACCGGACACCTCTTTGCGTGGTCGCCCGACGCGGCGGAGATGGATTTTGTCGAGCGCTCGCAGCTCAACCACATCCTCGCCAACACGGGGCATGAAGAGGGCGAGTTCGGCTACTTCCTCACCATGGAGTCCGTCGGCGTGAAGGTGTTTTCGAGCGAGTTCGATTCGTGGTGGTGCTGCGTGGGTACCGGCCTCGAAAACCCCGCCCGCTACGCCGAGCAGGCCTACTTTCACAGCCCTGATGGCGACACCCTGTGGGTCAACCTCTTCCTCGGCAGCCGTCTGGACTGGCCGGAGAAGGGCTTGAAGCTGACCCAGGAGACCGACTTCCCCGACGACGACACAACGCGACTGATCATCGACGCCGAGCAGCCCGTGCGCCTCGCCCTGAAGCTGCGCCAGCCCTATTGGTGCGAAAAGCCGGAGGTGAAGGTCAATGGCAAGCGTGTAAAGGTCGACGGCAAGCCCTCTTCCTACCTCACGCTGGAGCGCGAATGGAAAGACGGCGACGTGGTCGAGCTGCGCCTGGCGATGAGCCTGCACAGCGAGCCGCTGCCCCACTCCAAGGGCGAGATCGTCTCGGTGCTCTACGGCCCCAGCGTGCTGGCGGCCATCGTGCCCGAAGAGCCCGGCATCGACAACCCCGGCGGCGAACGCTTCAGCGACCACCTCGCGGCGCGCGGCAAGACGGATGCCTTCGCCCCGCTCTTCGTCGCCCCAAGCGTCCAGAAGGTGCTCGCGGGCCTCAAGCCCACCCGCAAGGGCTTTGCCGAGTTTCGCAGCAAAGGCGTGGTGCAGCCGCAAGACCTGACCTTCGTCCCGCTCTACCGCATCTACGACGAGCAATATGCCGTCTACTTCCCCCTGCTGACCCAGGCCCAGTGGAAGGAACGCGAGCAGGAGATCCGCGCCGACCGCGCCCGCCAGCAGCAATTTGAGCAAGCCACGGTCGACTTTATCGACTGCGGCTACCAACAGCCCGAGGTCGAGCACGAGCTGCAGGAACAGAGCAGCCGCATCGAGGAAGTCGCCGGCGGCAAGGGTCGCGTGGCGGACAAGGGCGGCCATTTCTCCTACCAGGTAGCCGTCGATCCCCAGGAGCCGATCACCCTCGTGGCCACCTACTGGGGCAGCCAGTGGCAGCGCCGCACCTTCGATATCTACCTCGACGACGAGCTGCTGCAGGAGGCCACCGTGGGGCCGGAGACGCCAGGCCGCTTCTACGAGCAGCAATACGCCGTGCCCGCCGAGCTGACCCGCGGCAAGGATCACGTGCGCGTGCGCTTCCAGGCCCGCTCCGATGGCATGGCCGGCACACTCTTTGGCCTGCGTGCCATGCGCACCGGCGACATGCCTGCCGCCCGCGAGTAGTCCCGCGTTTTTTACATTTCCACCGCCCTTTTGCAGCGCCTTTTCCCAAGGCAGCCGACAGCTAACGTTCGAATCCAGCAAAACAACGGTAAAAACAGGGTTTATCACCTATTCCAATTCATACTGGGTCGACGTGTAAGGAACCACCCTCGCGAAAAAGGTTCCTCATGTTCAAATCCTTCGCTCTTCGTCAACGGCTCCTCTGTCTCGGTATCTTTTGCGCCGTCGCGCCGCTGATCGCCGTCGCCCTGCTTTCCGAATGGGAAGGCCGGCGCCTGAAACACGAGGCGGCGACCCGCGTCGAAGCCCAGGTCAGCCAACAACTGAACCTGTTCACCCAAGGCCTGCGCCAACGTACCGCGCTGGCGGACACGCTCTTGCTGCAGAAGGTGGCGACCAGCCTCGGAGCCGCCGCCGAAATCATGGCCGCCAAAGGGCAACTGCAGATCGACGCCAGCCAGCCCGTCACCTGGCAGGCGGTCAACCAGATCAGCGGAGAAGCGAGCGAGATCACGCTGCCGCAAGTCGTGGTGGGAGGCGAATGGCTGGGGCAGGAAAGCACCTTTACCGCAGGCCGGGACGTCCCGGTCGTCGACCGCCTGCGCATGCGCACCGGCGACACCGCCACCATCTTCCAGCGCATGAACGAGCAAGGCGACATGCTCCGCATCGCCACCAACGTGGCAAAACTCGACGGCACCCGGGCCATCGGCACCTACATCCCCCATACCAGCCCCGTCGTACAGGCCGTGCTCGCGGGCGACACCTTCTACGGGCGCGCCTTTGTGGTGAACCAGCACTACATCACAGCCTACGAGCCCCTGAAAGACGACGCCGGCGAAGTTATCGGCATCCTCTACGTGGGCACGCCCGACGCCGTCGCCACCGTGTCCCTGCGCGAGCAGTTTGCCCAGACCAGGATCGGCGATAGCGGGCACATTTTTGTGATGAACGCCCAGGGCGGCAATCAAGGCAAGCTGCTCGTCGGCGCACCAGAATCGACGGAAGCGAAAGCCGATGCCTCGCCCCTTGCCTACGCCAGCGATGCCCAGCGCCAGGAATTGGCGACCCAGGCTCTTGCCCTGAAAGAGGGCGAGCTGGCGACCGAGCTGCGCGACCTGCCCAACTCGGGGGGCCAGCCCGAGGCGCAAAGGATCTTTTACGCCTATTACGCACCCTGGGATTGGGTGCTCGGCATCACCATGGCCGAAGCCGAATACCAGCACGTGGCCACCGAGATCCAGGCCAGTCTGGACCGTGCCGCCCTCTTCCGGCTCGCCGGCATCGCCAGTGGGGCCGTTATCGCCGCCCTAGTCTTCTACCTCGTGGCCCGCCAGCTGACGCGCCAGTTGCAACGTATCTCCGATGAACTCTCCGCCAGCGCCGGGGAATCTGCCAACGCCGCCGACGGAGTCTCCGAAGCCAGC
This sequence comes from Verrucomicrobiota bacterium JB022, assembly GCA_030673845.1. NCBI lineage: Bacteria > Pseudomonadati > Verrucomicrobiota > Verrucomicrobiota bacterium JB022. The sequence continues at coordinate 13,942 of JAUTCQ010000006.1, read as the reverse complement.
CACCAGCTCGCCACTGGCTCCAACGAGCAGGCCGCCGCGTTGGAAGAAACGAGCGCCTCGCTGCACGAGATCGAAAGCATGGTCAGCCATAGCAGCGAAAACGCCCAGCGGGCCACCAAACTGACCCAGGAAAGCCGCAGCGTGGCCGACAAGGGAGCCCAGCAGATGCAGGCCATGACTGCAGCCATGGAGCGCATCCAGCACACCAGCCGCGAAACCTCCGCCATCATCAAGACGATCGACGAAATCGCCTTCCAGACCAACCTGCTGGCTCTGAACGCTGCCGTGGAAGCCGCCCGCGCCGGCGAGGCCGGGGCCGGTTTTGCCGTGGTGGCCGAAGAAGTGCGCTCGCTCGCCCGCCGTAGCGCCCAGGCCGCCACCGAAACGACTTCCCGCATCGCCGAAGCCATCAAAAGCAGCGAGCAGGGCATGACGCTGACCCACCAGGTGGGCAACAGCCTGAGCCACATCATCGGCCACATTCGCGAGATGGATGAACTGAGCGAAGAGATCGCCGCCGCCGGGCGTGAACAGCTCAACGGCATCAGCCAGATCAACCACGCGGTGCAATCCATGGAAGGCGTCACGCAAAACAACGCCGCCGCCTCCGAAGAAACCGCTGCGGCCGCCGCCGAGCTCAACGCCCAGACCAATACCATCCGTGAGCTGATCGACGACCTGCAAACCTTGATCAAGGGGCGGACCCGCCAAAAGCAAACGCCCGCGCCCGAACTCGACGAGCCCCCGGTCGCCGGACCGCAAAAAAATGCGGCATGAGCGCCCTCGCCAGTTGGGAAACGGAGCCGCCGGGCCTATATTGGCGGCATGACCTCCTTGTTGCCCCGCCTGCTGGCGCTGTTTGCGCTGGCCCTGCCCGCCGCGCTCCACAGTGAGAACACCTACTCCATCCAGCCGCTGCTCGACCGCAAGGCGCCCCCGCCCTCGCCCCTCATCCACGACGACCGGCGGGTGACGTTCTTCTTCCGCGCCCCCCAGGTAGACGAAGTTGTGCTCGCCTGGGGCGAGTGGAAGCCCGAGCAGCACCCGATGGAGCGTAGCACCGACGGCCTCTGGAGCGTCACCGTCGGCCCCGTCGAGCCGGGGCTCTACGGCTACAACTTCATCGTCGACGGCCTCTGGGTGCTCGACCGCGCCAACCCCACCGTCAAGGCAGGCACCGTCGTCTACTCCAGCCTCGTCGACGTGCCGGGCAAGCCCCCGCGCTTCGACCAGCGCCAGAACGTACCGCAAGGCGCGGTGCACATCCACCACTTTTACGCGCCAGAGCTGGACCGCATGCGCGGCTACCGCGTCTACACCCCGCCCGGCTATGATCCGGCGGGCGAGCAACGCTACCCCGTGCTCTACCTCCGCCACGGCATGGGAGATCACGAAGGCAACTGGACCCAGGAGGGGCGTGCCGACGTGATCCTCGACAACCTGATCGCCGCCGGTAAGGCCGAGCCCATGATCGTCGTGATGCCCAATGGCCTGCTCGACGGCTCATGGGCCGGCGGCAGCATGCCCGAAGGCATCGAAGGGCTCGAGCGCGAGCTGTTTCGCGACATCATGCTGCAAGTCGAGCAGCGCTACCGCGTGAAGACCGGCCCCGCCCACACGGCCATTGCCGGGCTCTCGATGGGCGGCGGGCAGTCGTTCCTCATCGGCCTGCGCCACCCCGAGCGCTTCGGCTGGGTGGGCGACTTCAGCAGCGGCCTGCTCAGCGCCGTGGAGTTCAAGGTGGAGGAACGCATCCCGGGGCTTTACGACCGCGCCGAAGAGGTCAACAAACACTACGGCCTCATCTACCTCGCCTGCGGCACCGACGATCCCCGTCTGGAAGGCCATCAGGAGCTGGTGGCCGAGCTGCGTGCCCACAACATCGACGTAGCCTACCACGAGACCCCCGGCGGCCACGAGTGGAGCGTGTGGCGCGAAGAGCTGAGAAACCTTGCTCAGCAGCTTTTCAAAAAAAGCCCTACCAAAAAACAATAGCTACGTTTGCAAAAAAATTATTAAGAAAGCTGAAGCTTCCACGCTTCAGCTTTTTGCTTTTCCGCCGAGTAGAAGTGATTCGGCGATATCGAACCCTTCAGGAAGTCAATCGGTTAAGGCCAACACCCCTCCAGCCTTCACCGTCAACCTGCCAAGTCCTACCGGAAGCTCTCCTCTCATGACCACTGCAGAGGCACTCTCGCAAGCGAAAGCCGCCCTTACCGGGCCGGAGCCGGTGGTATTTTTGATGTGTGGCATTCCCGGCTCCGGCAAAACGGCCTTTGCCCTGCAACTGGAGAAAGAGGGCTGCACGCATTTGTCGATGGACGATGAGATCTTGAGCCGCTTCGGCCGCTACGGCTCAGATTACCCGCCCAGAATGTACGGCCCACACCAGATCGCGGCCGAAGAAACCCTGCGGGAGCGCCTGCTCAGCCTCCTGGAGGAAAAACGGCATGTGGTGGTCGACTTCAGCTTTTGGCAACGCACCCGGCGCTACCTCTACACCAGCCTCATCCGCCAGCACGGCGGCACGCCCCAGATCGTTTACCTCCGCGTATCGCCTCAGGATCTGCACCAACGCCTCGTCGAGCGCAGCCGACGCTTCGACGCCAATGCCGCCCTTCCCATCGCCAACGAGCTGGTGCAGCAATACGTGATCGGCTTTGAGCCTCCCGTCGATGAAGAGTGCTGGACCGTGGAGCCCGGGCACTGAACGCCTGAACATTAACCTTGCGGGAATCCCCCACCGCGCTACGCTGCGGCTCCTATGCTGGCAGTCGTAACATCCGGGGCGCTGATGGGCGTCGACGCCGTGCCCGTCCAAGTGGAGTGCAACACGGGCGAACAGGGTGAGCCCAAGCCCGTGATCGTAGGGCTGCCGACGGGAGCGGTCAAGGAGGCCAAGGACCGCGTCTGGAGTGCGCTGATGAACACCGGCTACCGGGCGCCCCGCACCAAGACGACGATCAACCTCGCGCCCAGCCACCTGCGCAAACAGGGCACGCTCTACGACCTGCCCATCGCGCTCGGCCTGCTCGCCGCCACCGGCCAAGTGCCCACCGAGCCGCTCGAAGATTACCTGATCGCGGGCGAGCTCAGCCTCTCCGGCGAAACCCGGCCCGTCGTTGGTGGGCTCGCCCTCGCCGCTCTCGCCCGTCAGCTCGGCAAAAAGGGCGTGCTGCTCCCCCCCACTACCGCCCAGGAAGGCGCGCTGGTGGGCGGCGATCTGCAGGTCTACGAAGTCCGCTCGCTCGATCAGGCCTGCTCGTTCCTCGCCGGCAAGACCGACCTGCAGCCGATCCAGCCGCCTGCCGCGAGCGAGGCCGATGCCGCCCACCCCACCAGCGTCTGCTTCAGCGAAGTCAAAGGCCAGCACGCCGTGCGCCGCGCGGTGGAAGTCTCCGTCGCCGGTGGGCACAACATCCTGATGATCGGGCCGCCCGGCAGCGGCAAGAGCATGATCGCCAAGCGCATCGCCACCATCATGCCCCGCCTGAGCAGCGAGGAATACCTCGACCTGCTCCGCATCTACAGCGCCGCCGGCATGACGCTCGAAAACGGCACCCTACCCCGCACCCGCCCCTTTCGCAGCCCGCACCACACCATCAGCGACGTGGGGCTGATCGGCGGCGGCAGCACCCCTGCGCCCGGCGAAATCTCCCTCGCCCACCACGGCGTGCTCTTCCTCGACGAGCTGCCGGAGTTCAAACGCGGCGTGCTCGAAGTGATGCGCCAGCCGCTCGAAGACGGCCACGTCACCATCTCGCGCAGCGCGGGCAAGCTTACGTTCCCGGCCGCCTTCATGCTCGTAGCCGCCATGAACCCCAGCCCCGACGGCTACGGCAACGACCGCACCAAAAACACCGCCCAACAGGTCCAACGCTACCGCAGCCGCCTCAGCGGCCCCTTGCTCGACCGCATCGACCTTCACGTCGAAGCCCCCGCCCTGACCATTGCCGAGCTGCAACAGGCCCGCCCCGGCGAATCGTCGGCCACCATCCGCGAGCGCGTCGAAGCTGCCCGCACCCGCCAGCGCGAACGCTTTGCCGACACGCCGCACCTGCTGGTCAACGCCCGCATGGCCCCGCGCGACATCCGCCAGCACTGCCAGCTTACCGACCGCGACGCCACGCTCCTGCGCTCCGCCATGGAACGCCTGCAACTCTCCGCCCGCGCCTACGATCGCATCCTCAAGGTCGCCCGCACGATCGCCGACCTCGCCGGCACCGACCGCATAGAAACACCCCACCTCCTAGAGGCTATCCAATACCGCAGTCTCGACCGCGGCAACGGGTGACGGGAAGGTTTTTCCAGCCGCAAAGTGGACGCAGATTCACGCGGATGAAAAGAGGTTGATCAGTCACGGCTCAAAAAATGCCGATTGAGTCCCACGCCAAGTCGCTAAGCCGCCAAGGAGGCGCGTTCGGGACTATAATTATGAAACTACCGCTTCGCGTCTTCGCGCCTTTGCGTGAGGCCGCCGGTTTTCTGCCTTTTCATCCGCATGAATCTGCGTCCACCTGCGGCTAAAAAATCCAGCCTACAGCACCATCTCCCCCGCGTCGGAGTAGCTGAACATGGGGCCCCAGGCTACTTCCCACACATAGCCGTCAGGGTCGGTGAAGTAGCCGGCGAAGCCGCCCCAGAAGGTGTCCTGCGCGGGCTTCACGATTTTGGCACCCGCGCGCTCGGCCACGGCCAAAACTTCCTCCACCTGATGCTTGAAGCGCACGTTGTGAGCCAGCGTGATGCCGGAGAACCCAGGCGACGGCACCGGCACATCGGGCCCAATATCCTTGGCCAGCTGATCGACCGGGAAGAGCGCCAGACGGGTGCCGTTGGTACGGAAAAATGCGACCTCCGCATCGTCCGCCGCTTCGGTCTCAAAGCCCAGCCCGTCGCGGTAAAAACGAATCGCCCGCGGCAGGTTGCGCACGCCAAGCGTGATGAGTGTGATCCGTGCTTCCATGCCTCCGGTTTATACCGACAAAACCGGCATGACAAGTGTTTCTATGTTCACATTTCGTAGGGTGAAAATCAGCTCCGCAAGGGACGGACGCTGGTACAAACTTGCCTCATCTCGCCTCCGCGCGACTACAAAGCGTTTGTTTTTTGCGTTTATTCTGAGCCTGCAGTGTGCGTAAAAGAGTGGGGTGAGCGTGTCCGTTTCCTCCCAGCCGAGTGACCAGAACGACGCGGCTCCCCCGACCTGGGGCGAGCTGTTGGCGGGGCGCAACTTCGTCCGCAACGCCGTCCTCGCCGGCAGTACGGCCCTGCACGCCACCAACGTGTTTATTGTCGCGACGCTGCTGCCGTCGGTGGTGCGCGACATCGGGGGGCTGCACCTCTACGCGTGGAACACCACCCTTTTCGTCGTCGCATCGGTCATCGGCAGCGCCACGGCTGCCCAACTGCTGCAAGCGGCTCGCCCGCGCAATGCGTATGTGCTGGCGACCCTGGTCTTCGCATTGGGTGGGATGCTTTGCACGGTGGCACCCTCCATGCCCGTGATGCTGGCAGGCCGGCTGATCCAGGGGCTCGGGGGCGGCTGGTTGGTCGCGCTGGCCTACGGGATGATCCGCCTGCTGTTCCGGCCCGCCCTGTGGCCGCGCGCAATGGGGGTCGTTTCGGCCATGTGGGGCATCGCGACCTTGATCGGGCCGGCCATCGGCGGCGTCTTTGCGCACTACCACGTGTGGCGCGGCGGCTTTGGGCTCACGCTGGGCCTCTCCCTCTGCTTTGCCGTGCTGGCCGCCGTCACCTTGCCCAAGGAGGGTGATGCCAGCCTGACCCGTACGGCTCCGCTCCCGCGCCTGCAGCTGGGCATTCTGACGGGTGCCGTCATGGCCGTGTCGGGTGCCAGCATTGTGGGCACGCTCTGGGGCGAGGCTATGGGCGTCGGGCTGGGGCTCGGGCTGCTCGCTTGGCTCGCCTGGCGCGAAAAGCAGTCCAACACGGCTCGACTGTTGCCACGAGGGGCGCTTGATCCGCAAGGCCCCTTTGGCAAGCGCTACATCGTGATGGCGTTGCTGGTTGCCTCCATCACGCCCGAACTGTATGTTCCCTACTTCCTGCAAGTGCTCGACGGCATGACACCGCTCGGGGCCGGCTACCTGACCACGGCAATGTCCGCCGGATGGTCGTGGGGCTCGATGGCCGCGTCCGGCTGGGATGGCCGACGCGCCACGCTTGCCGTGCTCAGTGGACCCGCCTTCCAACTGCTGGGGCTGCTCACGTTGACGCTCTTTTTCCCGCTGCTGGTCGAGACCGGCGTCTGGGCGCGCTGGCCGGTCGGGCTCGGGCTCTTTGCGATGGGCCTCGGCATTGGGGTGTGCTGGCCGCACCTGCTCTCGGCTGTGATCCGCCATGCGCCCGAGGGCGAGGAGAACGTCACCGCCACCTCCGTTACCACCGTAGAGCTGACGGCGGTCGCCTTCGCCTCCGCGTTCGCGGGCCTGATCGTCAACCTCAGCGGGATCGACGACGAGCCGCTCGTGCCCAGCGCCCAAAACGCATCCGCCTGGCTCTGCGGCCTCTTCGCCCTCGCGCCCGTGCTGGGCATCTATTTCTCCGCCCGGCTGATCCGCAGCAAGCAAAGGGAAGCACAGCTTGCGCACGCCGCAGAATAGGCGACGCTCCCGCATGAGCTCTCTCCCGGCCGACGTCTACATCGTGCCCGGCTATGGTGCCACGCCACGCTCGCACTGGTTCCCCTGGCTACGCCGCCGCCTGGCTGCCGACGGCCTGCAAGCCCAAGTCGTCGCCCTGCCAGCCCCGACGAACCCCCAGCCCGCGCCCTGGCAGCAGGCCCTGGCCCGTGCCGTCGGCCAACCCGGCCCCACGACCAGCATTGTCGCCCATAGTCTCGGCTGCCTGACGCTGCTGCACTACCTGCAGAGCCGGCCCGCAGTAAAGGTCGGCGCTGTGGTGCTCGTGGCAGGGTTTTACGAAGTCCTCGACCGCTATCCCAACCTGCAGCCGTTTTTCGAACCAGCGCTCGACTTCGGCCAGTTGCGCGGTCAGGCCCAAGCCTACCGCGTCATCGCCTCGCGCGACGACACCCATGTGCCATTGGAGCGCACGCAGGCATTGGCCCAAGCCCTGCACGCCCCGCTCAAGGAGACCAACCGCTGCGGCCACTTCCTCGCAGAAGACGGCGTTTCCCGCCTGCCGCTCGCGCTCGACCTGCTACGGGGCAACCGGCCGCCCAAGCCTACACCGTAACGCGGTCCAGCTCCACGGCCTCGCGGTAGAGCTTCAAATCGTGCCACGCCAGCAAGTCGCCCTGCCCCTCGGAAAACTGCAGCACCCGCCCTGCGTGCTCGTAGCCCAAGTCTTCAAACGGCAGCTTGGGCACGATGTCGTGTGTATTCTGGATGTTGTAGAAATCGAGCGCCGGTAGCGCCGCCACCGCATCGACAAAGCTGCGGTCGCCCACACGAGGCGAGGCTAGCGTGTAGACCGTCACCTCCTCGATGCCCGCCGCCTGCCGCCAAGGGTCGATCGCGAGCGAAGCGCCCAGCAGTGTCGCCAAAGCCCCGCCGAGGCTATGCCCCACCACGACCACGCGGCGGATCCCGGGAGCCTGAGCCAGCAACTGCGTCAACTGCTCGACCAGGCGCGGGCTGCAGGATTCATAAGTCTTGAAAAATCCTTGGTGCACCTGTCCGAGGTCGATCCCGCCCAGCACGCGTCGGATCTTGCTGAAGTTCATGTTTGTATCCCAATCGCGCCGCAGCAGGGTGCCGCGCACGCCCACATAAAGCGTATCGTCGCCCGCCGGAGAGCCCGCCACCACCAGCGGCGCCCACTCCTCCACCCACTGGTACATATGCGGCTGCCCTGGCCGCCGTGGCCCGAATTTCCGCCGCCAGGCCAACGAACGGCCCCAGACCAGCGACGTATGCCGGGTAAAACCCTCCGCCGCCAACGCCGCCTGATCCCAGGCATACACGTTATCCTCCGGCCGGTCCGCCTCAATCCAGTCGCGGGCCACCGCATACATCAGTTGCACGAGCCTACACCCACGCAGCGCCTGAGCCTTATCGTAAGCCATAGCAGAGAAACGTTAAATCCGCTTCGATCCTATACTTCCGGGAGCTATCCGCCAAGCAGAATTGAATCAGCAATAGATTTAACCACCGACCGCCCAAATCCACCCAAGAGTCGACCAAGGTAACTCCCTTCATTTGAGTGTTCTGTGAATTCTGCGGTCGAATCCCCATTTTCGTCTTTCCCACGCCCTGCCAGCCGCACAACCTCCCAAAGCATGTTCCGTCGTCGCGTTCGATTGCAGGGGCCTGTGCTGTGGCAAGATCTAGACCGGCTGGCCCGGTTGCTCGCCGTGCGCATCCCGCTCGACCGCTCGGTGCGGACGCTCGCCCGACAGGCGCGCCAGCCGGAAATCCGCACCGAATGGGAGGCCGTGGCGCGCGTGGTGGCCGGGGGGACGCGCTTGGCCGACGCCTTGCGACAACGTGGCTTGGGCGAAGCGACGCTGCATACCCTCATCCATGCCGGTGAGGAGACTGGGCAGCTCGCCGACACCTTGCGCCGCATCACCGCCGAGCAGCGTTCGCGGCGACGCCTGCAGCGCCAACTCGCCTCCGCCTCGGCCTACCCGCTGACCGTCGGGGTGCTCGCCATCGGGATCGTCACGACCCTCCTGACTTTCGTGGCCCCGCAGTTTGCCGAAGTCTACCGGCAGATCCCACAGCTTCAGGGGCGCCCACTGCCGTGGCTGACCCGCATGGTGATGGAGCTACCCCACGTATTACTTCCGGCAGGGCTCGTGCTGGTCATGCTCGGCTCCGCCGGCTGGCTGGGGCTACAGCGGCTGGCCCGACAACAGGCAGCTTGGCGGCTACGGGCCGAAGCGTGGGCAGACGCTGTCCCGTGGTGGGGCCGCACGCGCCGCCAGTACGCCCTCGTCCACCACTTGCAAACGACCGCCACCGCACTCTCGGTCGGCCTACCCCTGCCGACGGCCCTGCGCCTCAACGCCTCACCCGCCTGGCAAGAGCTTGCGCGCCGGGTCGAAGGCGGCCAAGCGCTGAGCCAGGCCTACTTGCAAGGCCCACAGCCCGACCCGACCGTGCACAGTCTGCTGGAGGTGGGCGAAGAGACCCACTCCCTGCCCGCCCGCTTTGCCGAAGCCGCCGAACTGCTGCAGGAAGAACTCGAAGCGCGCCTCAACAGCGTCAAGACCTGGCTGGAGCCTGCCCTGATCGTGACGCTGGCCGCAGTGGTCGGCACCCTCGTGCTAGCCGTCTTTCTGCCCATCCTGGAGCTGCTGCAGCAAGTAGGCCCGTAAGAGAGCCGGGAACGGAATCTCAACCCCCTTCCACCCCTGCCTCGCCCGAGTCGAATAGCCTATACACCTGCCGCTTCCCGCCAACTGGTGGCTTGGCAATCCCGGATTCCTGTGCCATAACTACCCGTCCCTGATCGCGAACCACCTGCGCCATGGCCTTTGACCTGACTGCCCCGCAAACCGACGAAGTCCCCTACGAGATGAACGAACTGCTGGAGCTGATGTTCGAGCAGGGCGCCAGCGACATGCACCTCCGCGTCGGTTTTCCGCCCACCCTCCGCCTCGCCGGCGGCATGGTGCCGGTCGAGGGGCCCAACCTCCGCCCTATCGACACCGAGACGCTGATGATGGCGGTGACGCCCGACAACCAACAGGAGCGCCTCAAGCGCCGGGGCGGGGCCGACTTTGCGATCAACTTCATGGACAAGGCGCGCCTGCGGGCCAGCGTCTTCAAGAACAAGGGCGACTACGGCATGGTCTTCCGTGCCATCCCCAACCGCCTCTTCGGCCTGCGCGAAATCGGCCTGCCCGACCAGCTCAAGGAGCTGCTGACGCGCCCCCGGGGGGTCATCCTCGTCACCGGCCCCACCGGCTCCGGCAAGTCGACCACGCTCGCCTCGATGGTCAACTGGATCAACGAAAACCGCGACGGCCATATCATCACGATCGAAGATCCGATCGAGTATTACCACAACCACCGCAACTGCCTCGTGACGCAGCGCGAGGTAGGGAACGACACCCCCAGCTTTGCCGACGCCATTCGCGATGCCCTTCGCCAAGACCCGGACGTGATCCTCGTGGGGGAAATGCGCGACCTGGAGACGATCGAGGCCGCCGTGAGTGCCGCCGAAACCGGCCACCTCGTGCTCGCCACTCTGCACACCACCGGCGCCGCCCGCACGGTAGACCGCATCGTCGACGCCTTCCCGGCCAACATGAAGGAGCAGATCCGCACGCAGCTTTCGTCGTCCATCGTGGCCGTCATTTCGCAGGTGCTCTGCCGCAAGATCGGCGGGGGCCGGATCGCCGCCTTCGAGATCATGACGACGACGACTTCCATCGCCGCCCTCATCCGCGAAAACAAGACCTACCGCATCCAGTCCGAGATCCAGACCGGCGCCAATTACGGCATGATGACGCTCGATGCCCACCTCACGAGCCTCGTCAACCGTGGCCTGATCACGCCCGAGCAGGCGGTCGAAAAGAGCGAAGACCCCGGCGACTTGCGCCGCAAACTCGAAACGACCGGCATCAAGGTGAAGGATGTCGGCAGCCTCTAGCCTGCAGGCCCTCCCCCTGCCCGATTCGCCCTTTCGCCCCCGCTGGCAGGCCCTCTGGCGCACGCCCGACGGCCAGTTGCGGGCGGCGCTGCAAGACCCGAACGATACGGCGGCGCTCGAAGCCCTGCGCTTCCTCCTCGGCCAGCCGGTAGCCCTGCTTGCGCCCGAAGCAACGCAGCCCCTGAACGCCACGGCCGAAACCGAGCCTGCCGTCGCCTGGATCGACAACGTGCTCGCCCGCCTCGTGGCCCAACACGCCAGCGACCTGCATCTGGAGGCCGAGGGCGAAACGCTGCGGGTCCGCGCCCGGCAAACCGGGAAGCTGCTCGACTTGCCTCAACCACCCGCCGGCGCTGCCGCCTCGATTGTCGCGCACCTCAAGCTCCGCGCCGCACTCGATCCCCACGAGCGACGCCGCAGCCAGGACGGGCGCTTTGCCTGGGCTCCGCCCACGGGCGAAGCGGTCGACTTTCGTCTCTCGTGCCTGCCTACCCACCGGGGCGAGAGTCTGGTGCTGCGGATTCTCAACGCCCGCCAGACCGGCTTGCGCCTGCACCAACTGGGCCTGCCCGAGCCCTTGCAAGCGGCCCTGCGCCAGACGCTGCGTCAACCCAACGGCCTCATCCTCGCGGTCGGCCCCACCGGCTCGGGAAAAACGACTACCCTTTACGCCCTGCTGCAAGAGCTCGACCGCAGCCGCTCCAAGGTGCTCACGGTCGAAGACCCGGTCGAATACGCCCTCAGCGACGCCATCCAGGTCAACGTGCAGGCCGAGCTGGGGCTGGGCTTCTCCGAGGTCCTGCGGGCCATGTTGCGCCACGATCCCGACCAGATCCTGGTGGGCGAAATCCGCGACCGCGAGACCGCCCGTATCTCGCTGCAGGCCGCGTTGACGGGCCACCTCGTGCTCAGCTCGCTCCACGCCAGCGATGCTCCTGCGGCCCTCGTCCGCCTGCGCGACCTCGACCTGCCGCCGTATCTCATCGCAGCCACCGTGCGCGGGATCGTCGGCCAACGCCTACTGCCCCGGGCCGACGGCCAAGGCCGGGTGGGCATCTTCGAATGGCTCGCGCCCAATGCCGCCCTGCGCGACGCCCTCCAGCACGACGCCTCCCTCGCCGACCTGCGCACCCACGCCCGCGCCAGCGGCTGGATCCCCCTCGCCGAAGCAGCCCGCGAGGCCGTGGAGGCAGATGTTATCGTGGCGGATCAGGCGCACAAATTAGAGTAAGCAGAACAAGTATTTCTCACAAAGTTCACCAAGACACAAAGAGCTGAAAAGCAGATATTTGTGTGCTTCGTGTTCTTGTGAGAGAATTGTTTTACCCCAGCACCAGCGCGTCCCCCTCTTCGCGGAGCACGAAAAAGCGGGCGCGTTCGTGGGGGGTCTTGTTCGGTTGGTGGAGCGTCAGCATGAGTTGCCCCGCCAAGGTCTGGAAGATCATGCCGTGGCCGCCTTGCGCGGCGAAAAGCGGTTGCGCATCGTGCTCCCAAGGGCCCGTGATCTTGCCCGTCCGTGAACGCGCGAGGCCCATCGCGTACCCCTGCTCGCCTACGCTCGACCAGAGCATGAGCAGCGCGCCCGACGCCGTGCGGTGCAGGAAAGGCCCATCGGTAATGTAAAGAGGCGTGCCCGGCTTCAAACCTTCCGCGCCCGGCACTTCGGCCAGGTTGACGTTTGGGAGTGGGCGCGCCCACGGGCCGTCGGAGCCTTGGAACAAGACCAGCGGCTCGCCCTCGGCATGGCGGAGATCCGCCGAGAGGCGTTGCGCGACCATCCGGCCATCGCCCACCTGCACCCACTCGTGGCAATACACCATCCACGGCGCGCCGTCTTCGACCCAGAGCGTGGCGTCGAGGCATTCCCAGCCGTCGGGCGTCACGGGGCCATCGGTCAAAGGCTCGAACGGCCCCGCCGGATCGTCGGCCACCAGCACCTGCGTCCCACGCGAACGCCCCGGCGCCTTGAAGGTGGCAAACATGTAGTAGCGGCCTCCATACGCATGGACCTCCGGCGCCCAGAACTGCGTCGTCGCCCAAAAGCCTGCCGGGGGGCGAAAGGCGGGGATCGGCCCCTCCCAGTGCTGCAGGTCGCGACTGCGGTAGGCGTCAAAGCCCGTGCCCGGGCCGCTCCAGGCGTTGCGGTCGGTCGTGCCGTAGAGCAGGTATTCGCCCCGCGCCGGCAGCGGCAGCACAAAGGGGTCGCGGATCTGGAGGTCGGAGAGTTTCATGGGGTGCCGCCCAGCTTGGCCGCGCACCCCACCCGATACAATCCGCAAGCAATTCGGCCCGTCAACTGGCGGAGAGTGCGGGGCAATGCACGTCGTAATCGGTCGTCACCGACAGCTCGCGCCATTCCTCCAGCTCGTCCTGCAGGCGCCGGATCTTTTGCGCCAGCGCCTCCACCGCATCGCTGCCCACCGGCAGGCGCAAAGGCGGGTTTTCATCGCGACTGAGGTGCACGAGGATCCGGGCCAGCTTCACGGGGTCGCCCAACTGCTGGCCGTTGCGGTCGGCCACAAATTCGCGCTGGTATTGCGCCAGCGCCTCGTAGGCATCCACCTGGCGCTCACCAAAGCGGATCGAGCTTTCGCTAAGAAAATCGGTGCGGAAGTAGCCGGGGCAGACGAGCGTGGCGTGGAGCCCGAACGGCTGGATCTCCTGCACCAACGACTCCGTAAAACCTTCGAGCGCAAACTTGCTGGCGCTGAAAAGCGAGAAGCCCGCCCCACCCCGTACGCCCGCCATGGCCGAAATGTTGAAGATCAGCCCGCGGCGACGCTCGCGCATGGAGGGCAGCACAGCCCGCGTCACGTGCATCGGGCCAAAGACATTGGTCGCAAACTGGCGCTCGGGCGCTTCCGGCTCCTGTTCCTCAAACATGCCGATCTGCCCGTAGCCCGCGTTGTTGACCAGCACATGGACCGGCCCGAGGGTGTGCTCCACCTCCCCGACGACCCCGGGGATCGCGGCGAAATCCGTCACGTCGAGGACGCGGGCGAAGGCCCGCTCGGGATCGAGCGCCTCCACCTTGGCGGCCGCCTCGGCCGAGCGCGCGGTGCCCACCACCCGGTGACCCGCCGCGACGGCCGCCTTGGCGATCGCGAAGCCGAAGCCCGAATTGGCGCCGGTGATAAGAAAGGTCTTGGTATCCGACATGAACCATCCATCCGTCTCGCGCGCCGCGAAGGGGCGCGCCGTTGAACCATGTCCACCAGATAATCTTTCCGAGACTCCTCCCACACGGCGAATCCTGGACTTTTCATGCCCATTCCTCTATCGAGACCCATGGATCCGCTTTCGACCGACATGACCGCCATCGTCGCGGCGCTGCGCGATTTGGCCCCCGGGG